>JBGSKN010000134.1:0-13030 GCA_041741215.1 Erythrobacter sp.
CTGGTGGCAGGCGTGCTGTTCATCCAATTGCTGCTTGGTGCGTGGGTGGCGGGGCTGAATGCCGGTCACGCCGCCAGTGACTGGCCGCTGATGAACGGGCGGCTGGTGCCGGATGTCGACTGGTCACGCGGGATTGTCTGGACGATCACCCATGATCCGTTCCTGCTGCATTTCCTCCACCGCTGGTGGGCCTGGATCGCGGTGGCTGCGCTGGTATGGCTCGCCCGGCGAGTGCGCCAGACTGATCGGTTCGCCAGCATCGCGGTGCATAGCGCGTTTGGCACGATGGTGTTGCTCGGCATTGCCACGGTGATGAGCGGAGTGTCGCTGTGGGTCGCCGCCGCGCACCAATTGGTCGGCGCGCTTACGGTGGCCGCGACAATATGGGCGATGCACAGCGACGGGGTCGCAAGGCAAAACCAAGGCGGCGGAGCCTGATGCGCGCCAATGCTTGGTGGCGCGCGGAAGGTTCGAAGTGGCGCATGTTGCGCTGAGGTATTATTTTACCGCATCAATTTATCCCGCTTTTGCTTGACTTTTGCGGGGCCGGGCGACATTTGCGCGCCTCTTGCCCACCCGGTCACCAGATCGGAGGGCGATTCTCCGGACATCCTCCTGAGAAACAGTTTCGAACCAAGGACACCATGCCATGAAGGCGCTCAGCAAGCAGACCCGGTCCGTCAAACCGGCCGAGGTCGAAAAGAACTGGCACATCATCGATGCCGATGGCCTCGTCGTCGGCCGTCTCGCCGCGATCATCGCCAACATCCTGCGCGGCAAGACCAAGCCGATCTACACCCCGCACGTCGATTGCGGCGATCACGTGATCGTCATCAACGTCGAAAAGGTGAAGTTCACCGGCAAGAAGATGGATGACAAGATCTATTACAAGCACACCGGCCACCCCGGCGGGATCAAGGAAACCACCCCATCCAAGGTGCTCGGCGGCAAGTTTCCCGAACGCGTCCTGGAAAAGGCGGTTGAACGCATGGTCCCGCGCGGCCCACTTGGCCGCGACCAGATGCGCGCGCTGCACTTGTATGTCGGCACCGAACATCCGCATGACGGGCAGAAGCCTCAGGTGCTCGACGTTGCTTCCATGAACCGCAAGAACAAGGTCGTTGCATAATGACTGAAGAAACCACGACCGTGTCCGATCTCGCTGATCTCAAGGACATCACCGCCGACGTACCGCAGGGCGACGCTGCTGAAATCGCCCGCGTGGCCATGCCGCTGCGGACGCGCGAAATCGACGCGCAGGGCCGTTCTTACGCAACCGGCCGCCGCAAAGATGCGGTTGCCCGCGTCTGGGTAAAGCCCGGCACAGGCAAGATCATCGTCAATGGCAAGGAACAGGAAACCTATTTCGCGCGTCCGACCCTGCGTCTGGTCATCAACCAGCCCTTCACCATCACTGACCGCAGCGGTCAGTTTGATGTGGTCGCCACCGTGCGCGGCGGCGGGTTGTCGGGCCAGGCAGGTGCGGTCAAGCACGGCATCGCCCAGGCGCTGACCAAATACGAGCCGGAGCTGCGTGCCACCGTCAAGGCGGCTGGCTTCCTCACCCGCGACAGCCGCGTGGTCGAGCGCAAGAAATACGGCAAGGCCAAGGCCCGCCGCAGTTTCCAGTTCTCGAAGCGCTAAGCCGCTTCCAGGCGCGAAAAACAAAGGGCGGCCCCGGCAAGGGAGCCGCCCTTTCGTTTTGCGTCCTTTGGTTTTGCGCCCTTTGTTTTGCAGCGCGGCAACCCTTCAGCGTTGCAGCAACATGATCCCCCAGGCGAGACCGCTGCCGGATAAAAAGATCGGCCATGACCAGTAAAGCTTCGCCTCGGCCACGGGAACCAGATGTATCGCCAGCGGGCCGGCGCTCATCCCCTGAGACCCGATCAACAGCGCGATCGTCGCAGACAGGATCGCTCCCAACGTCAGCGCCTTGATAATCTCCATCGCACTTACCTTTCGCAGTTGATCGGCAAACGGCTTTTCATATCGGCATGAACAGGCAGGCGGGCCACACGGAGGCACGGTTGGCGGTGGGCGGCGGCGGGCCTGCTGACCGATTTCACCAACAAAACCTTAACGGCAACATCATGAAAAAGGTTAAAGCCCATCCTCAGGGGCTTGCGTGGCGGCATCAGGCGCTGCCAGCCGCAGCCGGGTTTGGATCACCCCGCCCGGCGCGCACGTAATCTCGCGCCACGATGCGGGCGCGCCGTGCCGCAGCCGGGTGGACAGGGTGCCGGTCCCTATCATCCGGGCGCTATGCCCCCCGCGCTCGCGCTGCTGATCAAATGGCACGTGCACATGGCCCGAAAGGATCGCGTGCGCGCCCGCTGCGGCAATCTGCGCAAAGGCATCATCCCCGCCGATCGTCGGATTTCCGCGCGCGCCTTGCGGCCCCAGCAGCGGGTGATGCGCGATCACGATGATCGTGCGCGGATCGCCTTCGAGCGCGGCGAGCTGTGCCAGAGTCGCCGCCAGCGCGTCCGGTTTGATCACCCCGTCCGACCACGGAAAGCGGCGCTGCGCCCGCACGGTGGTGCGCAAAGGCACCAACACCACATCGGGCGAGGTGAATTGGCAACTCACGGCCTGCGCCAACCGGTTATAGCGCCGGAACGGGTCGGAGAAGCGTTCCCACGGGTTGTAATAGGGCATGTCGTGGTTGCCAGGTTCCAGCACCACCGGCACGCCAAGCGCGGCGAACCATTGCTCGGCACGGGCATATTCGGAATGCTTGGCGCGCTGGGTCAGATCGCCGGTGCAGATCACCGCATCGGGGCGCTCTGCCGCCACCGCGCGCGCCGCCGCATCAAGCGCGGCGGCATCTTCAACCCCGAAATGCACGTCGCTGATATGGAACAGGCGTGTGGTCATCGCGCCCAGCCTATACCCGCCCGCTGATGATTAGCCATGCCGCAACCGCGTTGAACGCGGTGTATCCGCCATAGGCCCAGGCGAACCCCGGCCAGCCTTCAACCGACAGCAGCAGCGCGAAGAACAGCACGGCAAATTCGGTTATCAACGCCGCGCGGCGGCCCAGCACCTGGCTCGCCCGCGGCAACCGCACCAACAGCGGGTGTCCGCTGTCAAACACCGCGCGGTTAAGTGCGAAATTGGCGATTCCCAATACAAAGATGATGATGGTCGCGGCTCCCATGCCCGCCAATATGGCGATGCGCCGGTCGATTGGAAACAGCCATTAGTCCGGCTTTTCGCGCGATTGGTCATTTCGCCCCCCGCCGGTCGGATCGGTGAAGCCGGTTCATCGAAGGCAGAATGTGGGCGTGCATGATGCGGCGTATCAATTGTGTCAGCAGAGTGTCTGGCAACCCCGCATCGGGGCCCCGCCCGATCCCGGACACGCTGCAATTGGAGGATGACCATGATGAAACCCCTGACCCACGCCATCGCAGCGCTTGGCCTGATCGGCACCGCGCTCAGCCCCGCCTATGCTGGCGAGCCCGAAAAGATGACGGTAAAAATCGAAGTGGCCGACATCAATCTGAGCACGCCTGAAGGCCAGCGCGCGCTCGACCGCCGGATTGAGGCCGCAGCGCGCACGGTCTGTCAGGCCAACAGCCCGCAAACCGGAACGCGGATCGTGAATAATAGTGCACGCGCCTGCATCGCCAAGGCGCGCGCCGAAGTGCGCCAACACGCCGCCAACCTGGCCAGAGATCAGCAGCGCGGCGGTTAAAGCATTGCGCAGAAAAGTGGGCACCGGTTTTCTGCAAAAAGCAATGCGACAACAAATACCTGGCGCATGGCTTGTGGTGCGCAAATCACAACCCATGCGCCAAACTGCGTTTGCGATCCCGCACCGAAAGCTGCTCGGTGCCGGTGATACGGCCCGAACCCGTGTTAGTCCCCCGGGTTCGGGCCGTTTTATTGATTGCAATCAGCGCCCGGCCATCGCCTTCACACGGGCAAGATAGGTTCTGCCGATCCTGAGCGCCTCGCCATTGACAAGTTCGGCCGACCACACGCCCAGCCCATCGTGCCGCAACCCGCAGATATTGTCGCGCCGCAGGATCGTCGAGCGGTGGATGCGGATGAATTGTTCGGGATCGAGCCGTTCCTCCAGCCCCGCGATGGTTTGCAGCAGCAGGTAGGATCGCCGCGCCTCCGACCCGCCGACATGCAGCCGCACATAATCCCGCTCGGCATCGATCTGGTGCACTTCGCTGACTGCGATGCGCAGCAATTCCGAACGGTGCGGCACCCACAATTCATCAAGAAACCGGCTGACGCGCTGACGGCGCTGCCCGCGCCGCGCCACCGCGCGTTCGATCGCACGTTCAAGCCGGTCGGCGGAAACCGGCTTGAGCACGTAATCCACCGCCTCCAGATCGAAGGCTTCGACCGCAAAATGATCATGCGCAGTGACAAAGATCACCACCGGGGCCTGCGCCTGTTCGGCAAGGCATTTGGCGACCCCCAGCCCATCGAGTTCAGGCATTGTCATGTCGAGCAGCACCAGATCGGGGCTGAGTTTCTCGGCCAGCCGCAGCGCCGCAGCGCCGTCGCTGGCGGTGCCGATCACCCGCACCGTGGGGATTTCGGCACAAATCACCTGCACCCGTTCAACCGCAAGCGGTTCATCATCGACAATCAGCGTGCGCAGAGGAGAAACTTCGCTGTTGGTATCAGGCATGGTGGTCCATCGGGCGGTTCAGCGGTTGCGAGAGGGGAATGCGGATTTCGGTGCGATAGCCGCCAGGCACCGGGCCTGAGGTAAAGCCGATATCAGGGCCAAACCGCGCCTCCAGCCGGTCACGGACATTGGCAAGGCCGATGCCGAGCCCGTGGCTGCCGCCCTGCGGCACGCCGGGGCCATCGTCGCTGACGGTGATCACCAGCCGGTCAAGCTCCTCACGCGCGGCCAGCGTGACCATTACCCGGCGCGACACCGGTGACACCGCATATTTGACCGAATTTTCGACCAGCGGCTGCAGGATCATCCCCGGCACGCGTGCTTCTTCAAGATCGGCGGGCAGATCGAACACCGTCACCAGCCGCGTGGGAAAGCGCACAGCCTCGATATCGAGATAGAGCTTTTGCAGGTCGAATTCGTCCTTCAACGCTACATCGGCTGTCGGTTCCGTGGCAAGACTGTGGCGATAGAAACGGCTGATCGTCTGGATCATCCGCTCGGCCCGGTCAGCCCTGCCGGTCATCACCAGTGCTGATAATGAATTCAATGTGTTGAACAGGAAATGCGGATTGACCTGATAACGCAAGGATCGCAGTTCAGCCGCCTTGGCTGCGGAGCGGAACTGCTCTTCGCGCCACTGCGCCCGGCTTGCCTGCACGCCTGCCAGCAGGGCAAAATAGGTCGTCGCCCAGGCAAGCAGCAGGAAATAACGCCCCAGCGCCACATCAAGCAGTTTGCGCCAGAAATCGATATAGGTTTCCGCCGGAGCAATCATCACCGCTTCGGAATCGACGACATCATCCTTGCCGCTGATCGCTTCGCCATCACCGCCGGGCGCTGCCGGACCAACCCGCCGCACCGGCACATCAACCAGCAGATTGCCCGATTCGTCGCGCCGCAGGTTGATGTTGTATTTCTGGGCGTAGCGTTGTTCCTGCGCCAGCTCCATGTCCTGAAATACCCAGTGATTGGCCTGCCCGATCGCCAGCGCGACCGGCAGCGCCAGCACAATCGCGGCAGATATCTTGATCCACAGCGGTCTGCTATCGAACAATCGCAGCAGCAACCACAACACCATGGTCATCGCCACGCCGACACCCGTCACCAGCAAGCGCCGCCAGCCGAGTTCGGCCTGAAACCCGAAATCCATCACCAGCGCGCGCAAAGTGGTCAGCGCGAAATAGGTCGCCCAAAGCACCACCATCGAAAACAGCACCGTGCGCAGCGGCACCGTGGCCGATGGCGCAGCCGGGTCTGTCTGGCGGGATCGGTTGAATGTCATTATGACAACGGGCGATACCGCGCCGCCTGCAAAAATGCCACCGGGCGCGGCGCTTGTCGTCGGGCGGGGTCAGGTCTTGGTCGAAAGGATGGCGCGCCGGTCACGCGCTGGGGCGGATCATCTCCGCCGGGACCACCCATTGTGCAAATTGTTCCTCGGTCAGCAACCCCAATTCCAGCGCTGCCGCCTTCAATGTCGTGCCTTCGGCATGGGCTTTCTTGGCGATTTTGGCCGCGTTGTCATAGCCGATATGCGGATTGAGCGCAGTCACCAGCATCAGGCTTTCGTTGAGCAGCTGGTTGATCCGGTCGGCGTTCGCTTCGATCCCGACCACGCAATTATCGGTGAAGGCGTGGCTGGCATCGCCCAGCAGCTTGATCGATTGCAGCACGTTGTAGATCATCACCGGCTTGAACACGTTGAGTTCAAGGTGCCCGTGCGATCCCGCCACCGTTACCGTCATGTGATTGCCGATCACCTGCGCGGCCACCATCGTCATGGCTTCGCACTGGGTCGGGTTGACCTTGCCCGGCATGATCGAGGAACCCGGCTCGTTGGCGGGCAGGCTGAGTTCGCCAAGGCCCGAGCGCGGGCCGGAGGCGAGCAGGCGGATATCATTGGCGATCTTCATGCAACTGACCGCAAGCGTGTTCAGCGCGCCCGAAATCTCCACCATCGTGTCATGCGCGGCCAGCGCTTCGAACTTGTTGGGCGCGGTGACGAAGGGGTGGCCGGTAGCGGCGGCGACCTGCGCGGCGAATCCTTCGGCAAATCCGACCTTGGCGTTGATCCCGGTGCCGACCGCGGTGCCGCCCTGCGCCAGTTCGAGCACGCGCGGCAAGGTCGTTTCAACCCGCGCGATTCCGTATTCGATCTGCTTGGCATAACCGGAAAACTCCTGCCCCAGCGTCATCGGGGTCGCATCCTGCAGGTGGGTGCGGCCGATCTTGATGATATCGGCAAACTCCTGCGCCTTGGCATCGAGCGCGCCGTGCAGTTTTTTCAGCGCCGGGATCAGGTGGTCGATCACCTCGATTGCCGCCGCGATATGCATGGCGGTGGGGAAGGTATCGTTCGACGATTGCCCCATGTTGCAATGATCGTTGGGGTGGACGGGGTCTTTGCCGCCCCGCTGGCCGGTCAGGATTTCGTTGGCGCGGCTGGCGATCACCTCGTTCGCGTTCATGTTCGATTGCGTGCCGGAACCGGTCTGCCACACCACCAGCGGGAACTGATCGGCAAGCGTTCCGTCGATCACTTCGCGCGCGGCGGCGACAATCGCTTCGCCCAGCCGGGCATCGAGCACGCCCAGTGCCATGTTGGCGCGCGCCGCCGAAAGCTTTTGCAGGCCCAGCGCGCGCACCAGCGCCGGGGGCATCCGTTCGCCCCCGATCGGGAAATTGACGATGCTGCGCTGGGTCTGCGCGCCCCAGTGGGCGTCCGCCGGAACCGCTACTTCGCCCAGCGAATCGGTTTCGATCCGCACATTGCCGTCGCTGCTCGTCATGTCACTCATCGAAGCCATCCCTGCTTAAGTCGAATACAGTCCCGAAGGCCCGCGCGCTCCCCTAAGCACTGTCCGCTTGCAAGGTCAAAGGCCTTGGAACACCGGCCCGGCAAGTCTAAAGGCGCGTCACAATGAATTAGGCCGCAGCAAGACTTGACGGACTGTGTTGCGCGTATAATACAGCTTCCCGGAGTAAAGATGAGCGACATGACCACCACCTTACACCATGCGCCAGCCACAAGCAGCGCGGTCGCGCGCCGGGCGATGATTGACAGTCAGCTGCGCACCAGCGGCGTCAACGAGGAATATGTGCTGGCGCGGATGCTCGCCGTCCCGCGCGAAGATTTCCTGCCAGAAGACAAGGCCTCGGTCGCCTATATTGACCGGACCATTGCCCTTGGCGAAGGCGGGCACCTTGCCGCGCCGCTGTTCTATGGCAAACTGCTGATCGAAGCCGCGCCCGCGCGCGATGACCGGGTGCTGGTGGTGGACGGCGGCTCCGGCTACCTGCCCGCGCTGTTGGGTCCGCTGGTCAGGCGGGTCGACGCCGTGAGTGCGGCCGAGGCAGCGATGCTGGGCGGGGTGGTTGAAGGTTCCTATTCGCTGATCGTGATCGACGGCGCGATTGAACAATTGCCCGATGCGCTGGCTGCGCGTCTGGTCGAAGATGGACGCATCGTCACCGGGCTTGTGCTACGACAGGTTACGCGGCTGGCGTCGGGCCGCAAGGTCGGCGGCAAGGTGAACCTTCAGCCGATCGAGGATCTCGGCATTCCGGTGCTGCGCGCCTTTGTTGCGCCCAAGGGATGGACCTTCGCGTGACCGGCATGTCTGCTTTGCTGCGGCTGACCGGGTCAGCAAGTCTGCTGGCGTTGACGGTTGTGGCCGCGCCCGCGCAGGCGGAAACCCTGCGGGAGGCGCTGGCGCAGGCGTATAACACCAACCCGACGCTTGAAAGCGCGCGCGCCAGTCAACGCGCGACCGATGAAGGCGTGGCGATCCAGCGCGGTCAGGGGCTGCCATCTGCCAACGTCACCGCGACCCATATCGAATTCCTGCGGCGATCAGCCAACTCCTTCACCGCGCCCGAACGCAACCTTGGCGTGAACGCGCAATTTCTGGTGCCGGTCTATTCGGGAGGGTCGATCCGCAACGGGATCAACGCCGCGAAAGAACGGGTTGCAGCGGGCGCGGCTGACCTGCGCAACACGGAAAGCACGTTGTTCAGCCAGGTCGTCGCCGCCTATATGGATGTGCTGCGGACCGAATCTCTGGCGGCGCTTGCCAGCAACAATGTCGCGGTGCTGCGCACCAATCTTGAAGCGACCAGCGACCGGTTCCAGATCGGCGATCTCACCATCACCGACGTCGCGCAGTCGCGTTCGCGGCTCGCCGTGGCCGAAGGCGATATGCAACAGGCCGAGGCCAATCTGATCGCCGCGCGTGAAGCCTATATAAGGCTGGTCGGGAACGCGCCGGGCGATCTGGATGCCCCGCCGCCGCTGCCCGGCCTTCCGCAAGCGGTGGGTGAGGCGATTGTCACCGCGCTCGAAAACAACCCCAACCTGATCGCCGCCAAACAGCGCGCCGAAGCCGCCGGGTTTGATACCAAGGTGGCCGGTTCTGGCCGCCTGCCGACCATCGGCCTGTTCGCGAACGGCGATTACACCAACTTTTTCGGAACTCTGGGCGGGCCGGTTGCCGCCAATTTCCTGCAGAATGAAACCACCGCCAATGCCGGGGTGCGCGTTACCATCCCGCTGTTTCAGGGCGGGATCCCTGCTGCCCGACAGCGACAGGCCGGGGCGCGCGAATCCGCCGCTCTGGAAGATGTGATCGCCGCCGAACGTCAGGTGATCGCCGAAACCCGCTCGACCTTTTCCAACTGGCAGGCGGCCAATGGCGTGATCAAAAGCACGCAGGCCGCCGTCGAAGCCGCTGAACTCAGCCTCGAAGGCGTGCGCGCAGAAAATTCGATCGGCAATCGCACCATCCTCGATGTACTCAACGCCGAACAGGAACTGGTCAGCGCCCGCGCGCAATTGGTGACCGCGCGGCGCAATGCCTATGTCGCCGGGTTCAACCTGCTCGCATTGATGGGCCGCGCCGAAGCGCGCGACCTGAATCTCGACACCGGCAGCGTGCTGTATGATCCGGCGGTCAATTATGACCGGGTGAACGACAGGTTCTGGGACTGGGACCGTGACCCCAGACCGGAAGCGAAATCGACCAGCACCGTTGACATTCCTGCTCCTGACGCAATGATTGGCCCGCAATTGCTGCCCGGCGAGTGATTGCTTTCCCGATTCGGGACAGGCCGGGGGCATGGAAATGGGGCATATGATGGCGCAGGATGGCGAAGCTTCGGTCGAGGAAATCCTCGAATCGATCAAGAAAGTGATCGCACGCGACAATCGCGCCGGCGCTGTCGAGGCGCGCCGCCGGCTGGAACAGGATTCCGATCAGGCTGCGGCGGAAAACAAAGCGCCGCCGCGCCCGCATAGCGTCCGCGACGAGAGCGAAGTGCTCGATCTGGCCGAAATGGAATGCCTGTCGGAAGCGGCGGCAAAAGCAGTTGACCAAACCGAGGATGCACCGCTGATCGCAGCAACCGTGCGCGATGCGATGCAGGAAAACCTTGCTGCGCTGGCCATGCTGGCCGAACCGGGCGCGCGGCCGCAGATCGTCCGGTCGGGCGAAACATCACTCGAAGGGCTGACCCGCGAGCTTTTGCGCCCGGTGCTGGCCGAATGGCTCGAAGCCAACCTGCCCGCGATGGTGGAAAAGCTGGTGCAGGCGGAAATTGCCCGGATCGTCGGCAAGCGTCCGTAAGCTCTGGCGTCGGGGGCCGTAGCGGGCTAATCCCGCGTTCATGGGACATTTCACCTTATCCGGGGCGTTGATCGCTGCCGCCCTGATCGCCCCGCCGCTCACTGCGCCGCTTGCCGCGCAGCAAGCTGCTCCCGCCGTGCCCGCCGCCGCTCCGATGAGCGCGCATGACCTTGTGACCCTGCCCCGGCTTGGTGCGCCCGCAGTCAATGCGGCAGGGACGCTGGCGGTTTACGGGGTGACCACCACCGATCCTGAAACTCTGGCGCGCAGCACGGCGTTTTACCTTCTGGATCTTGCCAAAGCGGGCGCTGCACCGCTTGCACTCGATTTCGGGGTGAAGGCCTCGTCCCCGGCGTTTGGGCCGGACGGGCAGCTCTATTTCCTCAGCAGCGCAGCACCGCAAGACCAGGCCGAAGCGCGCAGCCGGGTGTGGCGCATCACGCTTGGCAATGATGGCCGCAGCACCGCGGCGCAAGTGGTGGCGGATTTCCCCGGCGCTGACATCGCCGGGTTCAAACTCGCCCCCGATGGCAAGGCGATCGCATTATGGGCCGAATTGCCGCGTGATTGCCCGCGTTTCGGCTGCCCGGATGCCAAGCCAAAGCACCTGCCCGGCCCCGGAACCGGGCGTTTGTATGATGGCGCGGACGGATTCTATCGCCACTGGGATCAGTGGGAGACCCCCGGCGTCCACAACCGGGTGTTTGTCTTCCCGGTCGAAGGCGGCAAGGCGGTGGGTGACGGCGCGCCGGTGGACGGGCGCGACCCTGCAACCGGCATAACCGCCGACACCCCGACCATGCCGCTCGGCGGCGCAGAGGATATCGCCTTTGCCTCCGATGGCAGCGCGCTCTATTTCACCGCGCGGGCGGCTGATGGGGCTGAACCTGCCTCAACCAATCTCGATCTCTACGTTTCCGACCTGTCCGGCGCAGCTCCGATCCTGCTCACCGCAGGCAATGCCGCAACCGATACCGCCCCTGCCCCATCGCCCGATGGCCGCTATCTTGCATGGCTGGCGATGGAACGCCCGACCTACGAGGCGGACAAGCTGGGGGTGCAGATACTCGATCTCAAGACCGGCAAGCTGCGCAATCTGACCGCGAAGACCGACCTGTCGTTTGGCTCACTGGCGTGGAGCGCGGATGGCAAATCATTGCTCGCGACCGCGCAAAAAGTGCTCGACACCCCCGCTTTCCGCATCGATCCGCAGACCGGCGCGGTGATCGAGCTTAATCTGATGGCGGGGAATGAAGCGCATATCGCCAACCTCACCCCGCTGCCGGGCGGGCGGATATTGTTCACCCGCGATTCGCTGGGCAACCCGGCGGAACTGTTTCTGTCAGAAGGGATGGGGCAGGCGCGCCCGCTGACCGATGTTGCCACCACCCGGATGGGCGCAATGGCCAATATCGTCACCCACCGGTTCAATTTTGCGGGCGCTGGCGGCGATATAGTGTGGGGGCAGATCACGCGGCTGGCCGATCAGGACGGCCCGATCCCGGCGATCCTCTATATCCACGGCGGGCCGCAGGGCAGCTTCAATGATGGCTGGTCAACCCGCTGGAACCCGCGCGTGGTTGCAAGCCAGGGCTATGCCGTGATCTCGGTCGATTTCCACGGCAGCACCGGATACGGGCAGGCCTTTACCGATGCGATCAACCGCGATTGGGGCGGCAAACCGCTGGAAGACTTGCAAAAAGGCCTCGCCGCCGCATTGTCGCTCGATCCGCAGATCGATGGGACGCGGGCCTGCGCAATGGGGGCGAGCTACGGCGGATACATGGTCAACTGGATCGCCGGGCAATGGCCCGACCGGTTCAACTGCCTGATCCAGCATGACGGGATTTTCGACAATCGCAGCTTCTACTATTCGACCGAGGAATTGTGGTTTCCGCGCTGGGATTTCGGCGGTTCTTACGAACAGGCGCGCGATATCTACGAGAAATGGAACCCGGCCAACCACGTCGACAAGTGGCAAACCCCGATGCTGGTGGTGACGGGCGAGCAGGATTTCCGCGTCCCCTATACCCAGGGCCTGCAAAGCTTCACCGCCTTGCAGGAACGCGGCATTCCTTCGCAATTGCTGGTGTTCCCGGATGAAAACCACTGGGTGCTGAACCCCAAAAACTCGCTGCAATGGCACAATAGCGTGTTTGCATGGCTGAACCGCTGGTTGCAGGCAGAGCCTGAGGCGGGTGAATGAGCCGCAAGGAACTGCTGTCTGCCCAAACCTCGCTGGCCAAGCATTACGGCGACCCGGCCAAGGGCAGCGCAATCACCCGCCACATCATGCTGTGCGCGCTATCGGACAAGCAGAAATGCTGTTCGCGCGAGGCGGGTGAGGAAAGCTGGCAATTCCTCAAGACGCGGCTGAAGGAACGCGGCCTCGTCGGCCCAAAGCGGGGTGAGGACAGTGCGCGAGGGCCGGGCGGCGGGGTGCAGCGCAGCAAGGCCGATTGCCTGCAAATCTGCGCCGCCGGGCCGGTGGCTGTCGTCTGGCCGGACGGCGTATGGTATCACTCATGCAGCCCGGCAGTGCTCGACCGGATCATTGAAGAACATCTGATCGGCGGCGTGCCGGTCGCGGATTACCGCCTCACCCCGCCAGCATAGGCTCAGGGCCTAGAGCGCTTTCCGGCCATTCTGGGTCACCCTGATTGCGACTGGAGAGCCGCTGGACAGGTGTGGCACGCTGCGCGGGCCTATCGGCCCCGGGGCAAGTGCCGCGACGAAGCCAGCGGCTCTCCTG
>JBGSKN010000135.1:0-2770 GCA_041741215.1 Erythrobacter sp.
CCGGACGGCGCGAACCTTCGCGCGCGAACAGGCTCAACCCCAGCTGCGCCTCCAGCTGCGCGATGCCGTAGGATACCGCCGAAACCGCGCGCCCCATCGCCTTGGCCGCCCCGCCAAAGCTGCCGTGTTCGGCCACGGCGATGAAGATACGCAGCTGATCGAGCGTGGGTTCGCCAAGTTTCATGGCACGCTTGTTCAGATAATTCGAACATCTTGGCAAGATTTATCGCACTTATCCGTTCAAAATATCCCGCCTATCTCCGCCTTCAACAGACAGGAGATAGGCCATGATCGAACTTCGCCCATTTGGCACCCTTGGCGCGGCCAACCACGGCTGGCTGGATGCGCGCCACCATTTCTCGTTTGCGAATTACCACGATCCTGCCCGCGTCCACTGGGGCGCGCTTCGGGTCTGGAATGACGACAGGATCGCCGCTGGCACCGGCTTTCCCACCCATCCGCACAGCGATATGGAGATCATCACCTATGTCCGCAGCGGAGCGATTACGCACCGCGATAGCATGGGCAACCAAGGCCGCACCGAAGCGGGCGATGTCCAGGTGATGAGCGCAGGGGAAGGCGTGCGCCATTCGGAATATAACCTCGAAGGCACCGATACCGCGCTGTTCCAGATCTGGATCATCCCCGATGAACGCGGCGGCGAACCGAGCTGGGGCGCGCGCCAGTTTCCCAAGGACAGCCGCAACGGCGCTTTCGTGGCGCTGGCAAGCGGGGCTGCAAGTGATGATGATGCCCTGAAAATCCGCGCCGATGCCCGCGTGCTGGGCGCGGCGATACTGGCGGGGGAAAGCGTGACCTACACGCCCCGCTCGGCTGATCGCCACCTCTACCTCGTCCCCGCCACCGGCAAGGTGCGGATCGGCGGGGTTGAGGCGAATGCCCGTGACGGCGTGGCGATTACCGCGCTGGACAGCATCACCATCACCGCGCTGGAAGACAGCGAAGTGGTGCTGGTCGACGCGGCGTAATTTCCCCCCGGAGCCGGCTGGCCCTCCCCCAATCAGCCGGCTCCACCCCCCCTTGTTTCGAGAATCAAAGGAACACCCCGATGAACAGCATCCTCCACATCTCCGCCAGCATCCGCTCGGACGCCAACAGCATCTCGCGCGGGCTGGGCCAGCGTCTGGTCGATGGCCTCGCCGCCAAGTCCGGCGCCGCTGTCACCACCCGCGATCTGGCCGCGAACGACCTGCCCTTCATGACCGCCGAAATCTTTGGCGCGAACCTTACCCCGCCCGCCGATCGCACGGCGCAGCAGGCCAACCTTGCCGCGATTGCCGACACGCTGATCGCCGAATTGCAGGCCGCCGACACCATCGTGATCGCCAGCCCGGTCTACAACTTCGCCCCCCCTTCGACCTTGAAAGCATGGGCCGATCTGGTGGCGCGCGCGGGCACCACGTTCCGCTATACCGCGACCGGGCCGGAAGGGCTGCTGACCGGTAAACGCGCCTATCTCGCCATCGCCAGCGGCGGCACCCCGATGGGCAGCGACATTGATTTCATGAGCCGCTGGCTGATCTTTTTCTTCGGCTTCCTTGGCATCACCGATGTCACAATTGTCGCGGCAGACGGGATCATGGGCGAAAACGGCGAAGCAAAAATCGCCGCCGCGCAGGATGCGGCGCTGAAACTGGCGGCCTGACCGCGCGCCAGGATATTACAACAGGAGAACACGTGATGACCACTGCGACCACACTTGATACCCGCGCCGCCGCAACCCTCCCGCAGGATGCCACCGCGCTCACCGCCCGCGTGCTGCTTGCGGCGATCTTCGTGCTGGCGGGCCTTGGCAAGCTCGCCGCGATTGATGCGACCACCGCCTATATCGCCAGCGTCGGCCTGCCCTTTGCCGAGGTGGTATCTTATGCCACCATCGCGCTCGAAGTGATTGGCGGGGTGCTGCTGATCGCCGGATACAAGACCCGGCTTGCAGCGATCACGCTGGGGCTGTTCAGCATTGCCGCCGGGGTGATCTTCCACGCCGATTTTGCCGATCAGGTGCAGCTGACCAGCTTCCTCAAGAACCTCGCGATTGCAGGCGGGATGTTCCAGCTGGCTTCGTTCGGGCCGGGGCGCTACTCGCTCGATCGCGGCTGAGGTGACAGGGGCAGCGGCGGGCGGGGCTGCGGGATTTCCGCTGCCCGCCCCGCCGCTGCCAGACCCCTCCTAGACCCCCCTTAGACCCCCCCTTGCCCAATGTTTCACGTGGAACACTGGCGCCGCGTTACAGGCGCGGCCGCACCAGCAGCGGCTTGAAGATGTTGCGGCTGGGCCGGATCACGATGATCGCCACCCCGGCAATCGCCAGCACTCCGCCAAGGATCAGCGGCCAGCCGATCGCATCCCCCGTCAACCATGCGCCGAAGCCGATCGTCAGCAGCGGGGTCAGCAAGGTCAACGGCACGATCAGGTTGGCATCATGCGCCTGCAACAGCTTGAAATAGGCCGAATGCGCGCCGATCGAAACCACCACACCGGCGAAGACAACGCAACCCGCCACCGCCAGTGGCGCAGCGCGGACCGCGTCCCACTGCCCGGTTTCAAACGCGAAAGTGACCGGAAGCATCACCGCGAACGAAATCAGCGCCGCCCATGCCTGAAGCGCAACCGCGCCGATTTCAATGCGCTTGACAAACACCGATCCCAGCGACCCGATCAACACCCCGGCAAAGGCCAGCGCCAGCCCCCACAGGCTGCTGCCCTCGGACGGTGATCCCATCGCCAGCCCCACCCCGCCAAGCGCCAG
>JBGSKN010000136.1:0-13179 GCA_041741215.1 Erythrobacter sp.
GACCCGGTGGTGCCCGCAACCAGCAAGTGCGGCATTGCGGCGAGATCGGCGATGATCGGTTCACCGGCGATATCCTTGCCCAGAATGATCGGCAGGCTGCCCTTGGCTTCGGCGAAATCAGCGATCCCAGCGCCCCGCCCAAACGCGCGCTTGCGGCCAGCACCGCGCAGGGCGACATGTTCGCTGCGTTCAAACTCCCCAGCCTTGATCTGCTGGCCGAACCGCCGGCTGAAAAGGCCCCCAGGCTCGACAAGATGGCGCTGGAACGCAATGCCCGCCTGCTCGAAAACGTGCTCGATGATTTCAACGTGAAGGGCGAAATCACCGCCGTGCGCACCGGCCCGGTGGTGACGATGTACGAATTGGAACCCGCGCCGGGGATCAAGGCCAGCCGGGTGATCGGGCTGGCCGAAGATATCGCCCGCAACATGAGCGCGATTTCGGCGCGCGTCTCCCCCATTCCGGGGCGCACCGTGATGGGGATCGAACTGCCCAATCAGGATCGCCAGATGGTGATGTTGAAGGAACTGGCGGCCTGCGCCGATTTTGCCGATGCCAAGGGCAGCCTGCCGATCATTCTGGGCAAGGATATAGCGGGCGAGCCGGTGATTGCCGATCTGGCCGCGATGCCGCACCTGCTGGTCGCGGGCACGACCGGATCGGGCAAATCGGTCGGGCTGAACGTGATTCTGCTCAGCCTGCTCTATCGCTTCACGCCCAGCGAACTGCGCCTGATCCTGATCGATCCCAAGGTGCTCGAACTCAAGACCTATGACGATATCCCGCACCTGCTTTCCCCGGTTGTGACCGAGCCGCACAAATCGGTGCGCGCGCTGAAATGGGTGGTCGAGGAGATGGAGCGGCGTTACCGGATGATGAGCGCGGTCAGCAGCCGCAATATCCATTCGTTCAACGAAAAGGTCAGCACCGCGATTGCCAAGGGCAAGCCGCTCGGCCGCCGGGTGCAGACCGGGTTCGACCCTGAAACGGGCGAGCAATTGTTCGAGGAAGAACAGCTCGATTACCAGCCGCTGCCGCAGATCGTGCTGATCGTCGATGAACTGGCCGATCTGATGATCACCATCGGCAAGGAAATCGAAGTACTGATCCAGCGCCTCAGCCAGAAAAGCCGCGCGGCGGGGATCCACCTCATCATGGCGACGCAGCGCCCGTCGGTTGATGTCATCACCGGCGTCATCAAGGCCAACCTGCCGACCCGGATCAGCTTCAAGGTGACCAGCCGGATCGACAGCCGCACGATCCTGGGCGAACAGGGCGCCGAACAATTGCTGGGCAAGGGCGACATGCTGTACAAGCCCAACACCGGCGCGATGGTGCGCGTCCACGGCCCGTTCGTCAGCGATGAAGAAGTCGAAGCGGTGGCCGATTTCTGGCGCAGGCAAGGCGCGCCCGAATATGTCGACGCCGTGACCGAGGAACCCGAAGACGGCGGGTTCGGGTTCGAGGATGAATTCACCGCGTCCGACAACCCCGAAGAACGCAAATATCGCCAGGCCTGCCAGATCGTGATCGAGAACCAGAAGGCATCGGGTTCATGGCTCCAACGCCAGATGGGGGTGGGATACAACACCGCCGCCAAGTGGATCGAGCGGATGGAGGAGGATGGCCTTGTCGGCCCCGCCAACCATGTCGGACGACGCGAGATTTACCGCGACCACGATGGCAACCCGTTGTGAGGTGGGCGCCAAGGGCGCGCTACAGGTGCACAAATGCAACGCCTTGAAATTGTAAACCCGCTGTAACGCGCGCTTCATCGCCCCGTCGCCGCAGCGTCACCATGTGCTGCCACGGGCAAGGCCTCTCTCCACCAAGAAAGGCCTGTTCCGATGTTCCGCACCCCGCTTTCGCGCGTTTCGCTGATTGCGCTTACCGCCACGCTCGCCGCCGCCCCGCAGGCCGCTTTCGCGCAAGATAGCGCAGCTCCGGCGGCTGAGGACAAAGCTTACGGCAACCAGATTGTCGTAACCGCCCAAAAGGTCGAACAGCGCGTTCAGGACGTGCCGATCACGATTACCGCCACCACTGGCGAGCGGATAAGGCAGTTGGGCATCACCGATCTGGAAGAGCTTTCCAACTACGTTCCCGGCTTGCTGATTCAGGAACAGAGCGCCAATAACCCCGGCATTGTCATCCGCGGCATTACCTCGGACAGCGGCTCGGCGCAGCAAGGGCCGCGCGTCACGCTGTATTACAACGGCGTCGATATTTCGCGCTCACGCGGGTCGTATCAGGCGATTTACGATCTTGAACGCGTCGAAGTCATCAAGGGGCCGCAGGCGACCTTGTTCGGAACCGCATCCGCCGTGGGCGCGATCAGCCTGGTATCGGCGCGCCCGCGCGAAGGGTTTTCGGGCGAAATCACCGGCGGCTATGGCAATTTCGACCAGACCCTGCTCGGCGGTTTCCTGAATGCCGGATCGGACGTTCTGGCCGCGCGTGTCGCGTTTGAATGGCGCACCCGCGATGGCTATGTCGAAAATCTCAACCCGGCGCAGGACGAAGAACTCTATTCGCAGGATCAGTTCGGCATCCGCACATCGATCCGTTACGCGCCCACGGCCGATTTCACGCTGGATCTCGTTGCCACCTATGACCAGCAGCGCAATGGCGGCACACCGTTCATTTCGGGCACCTTTCCGGCCTTTGCGGGCGCACCGGGCGGCGCTGCCAACGCTTTTGAAAATGCCAATCTTGGCGGCAATCCGGCGGGCGCGGCTGTGCTGGGCGACGATCAGCTTGGCCTGAACCGCGAAGTCTATGACCTCAACCTTACGGCGGAATACCAGTTTGCCGACGGCTGGACCTTCACCACCGTCAACGGATACCGCGAATTTGACAGCCGCGAAGTGTTTGATGCGGACGGATCGGCGGCCCCCTTCCTCGAATTTACCGAGATTGCGGATGGCTGGCAGGTCAGCCACGAAGGTCGCTTTACCTATCAGGGCAGCGCATTGCGGGCGAGTGCGGGCTGGAACGTCTTCATCGAGGATGGCCGCCAGAACGTGCCCTTCGCGACCGAGGAAGGCACCTATCTTCAATGCCTCACCTCGCTGTTCGGCGCGCCGCTGATCCCCGGCATTCCCTGTGTCGCGCCCGATGGCAGCGTCCCGGCATCGGCTGTCACCGGCCTTTTGACAATGGGCGCATTTCAGGCGATCCCGTTCGCTTCGGTGTTCGAAAATCAGGGCCGCAACGAAGCCTATTCGGTGTTCACCGATGTGACCTGGATTGCCACCGATGCGCTCGAACTGACCGCTGGCCTGCGCTTCCTCGCCGAAGATCGCGAGTCGGGTTTCTTTGCCGAT
Organism: Erythrobacter sp.; assembly: GCA_041741215.1. Lineage (GTDB taxonomy): Bacteria > Pseudomonadota > Alphaproteobacteria > Sphingomonadales > Sphingomonadaceae > Erythrobacter. The sequence continues at coordinate 3,327 of JBGSKN010000136.1, forward strand.
ATCCCCAACAGCGTGCTTAGCGGTGCGCCGCTGATCCCCGGCCAGATCGATACCGGCGGGCAGACCTTCATCGCCAAAGACAGCTTCACGGCGTGGCTGCCGCGCTTCAACGCGCTGTATCGGGTCAGCGATGACGTCAACGTGTTCGCGACTGTCTCGAAAGGCCGCCGTTCGCCGGTGGTGCAATTGGCCGCGCGGCGCGACGGGGCCAATGTGGTGGCCAACCGGACCGACGTGCCCGAGGAAACCGTGTGGAACTACGAAGGCGGGATCAAGCTCGCCAGCGGATCGGTTTCGGGGTCTCTGGGGGTCTATTATCAGACCTATGACGGCTTTCAGGTCAGCGTCGCGCAGCTCGATGGCAACGGCAATCCGACCGGCGCCTTCGTCACCCAGAGCGCTGGCACCGCGTCAAATCTGGGGGTTGAGGGCGAACTTGCGGTGGACGTAACCGACTGGCTCAACCTGTTCGGCAATTTCGGCTATATCGACGGCGGGATCGACAAGGACGGCGCGTTTTCGCCCGCCTTCTCCGGCGCGCGGTTCCGCCTGCAGCCTGAATTTCAGGCATCGGGCGGTTTCAGCGTCGATCATGACATCGGCAACGGCATGCGCTTCTTCGCCACGCCGAGCATCTCGCATCGCAGCAGCATCTTCTTTGAAGTGCCCAACAATCCGCTGATTTCGCAAAAGTCGGTAACGCTTGTGAATGCGCGGGCCGGTGTCAGCTTCGGCGATGATCGCTACGAGATTGCCGGCTTCATCCGCAATGCGTTCGACAAGAAATACCTGCTCGACGCAGGCAACACCGGCGGGGCGTTTGGCATCCCCACCTTCATCCCGGCAGAACCGCAATTTTACGGGGTGGAAGTGTCCGCCCGCTTCTGATCGGATTACCCCACTTGGGCACGAAGGGCGGAAGGTCGATAGCGGCCTTCCGCCCTTTTTTCGTTGCAGGCAGCGATGCCGGTCATGGTTTATAACCGTGGTTAGGAATTCCTAAACACCCTTGCCGAAGCCCTGCGTAAGTCAATGGGGCTAATTCAATGAATCATTCCTTGGGTGTGTTCGGCGTGACGTGACCCCCAGCTGGAGGAAAGCTGGGAGTCACGTCACAGGAAAGGGAGAGCGCCGCCAATCGGAAATGAGCTGCGATCAGACTGGCAGCACCTCCAAATTGCATCCACCGTCAATTCACTTGACGAGATACCTGGTCACAGATGCGCACTGATAGATCGCGCTCGATTATATTGCCTCGCGGTTCAACCGTGATCGGTTCATGCGTGTCCAAGCATATCCCCAAGCGTTCAGATTGCTCTGGATCAATCAGCACCTGGTAGTTGCCAGGCAGCACCTGCTCATAGAAGAAATACCCGCCGCGCTCGGTGCGCGTCCAGTATTCGGTACCGTCTTTTACATCCCGCAGTTGCAGGCGCAGGCCGGACACGCCGCGCTTGCTGTCTCCATCGACAAAATTCACACTGCCTTCTATCTCGCTAACCTCGGTGATCGGGAATTCGAGGGTATGGAAGCGACCACGGCGAGGAACAATTTCCACCCCCCTTCGGGCAGGCGCCATGGAGATATCGGGCAAGCTCGACAAGTCGACCTGCACGGCGACGGGAATGCCGTCGCCCAGGTCTCCAAGCATCGCATAACCTTCTTCGCTGGTGGTCGCGACGCTATTGAAAGCTGCGAAGTCCACTGCTGGAAGCGGCACGTCGCCGGGGCTGTAGGTCAGGTCGCCATCAAGGTCCTGAAATGCACGTAATGCCAAAGCACCCGACGATGCCAATCCCGGCGAGGAAACGAACAAGCGTTGGCGCAGCGGCTCGCGGCCGAAGCTGAAGCCGATCCGCAATGCGACGGCGTAAGTACCCTGCTGCGGCGCGTATTGCCCATCAAGCGCGAGCGTGAACCGCTCGAATTCGCGAATCGCCGACGCACCTACCGAGAATTCGCTGTTGGCGATGGAATAGGCAGCAGAGGCGTTGACTACTGTCCTGTCGTCGATCGCGTGGTTGATGCCAGCCGATACCTGGACCAGTGCCAGATCGGGCAAGATGCGATATCCAATCGCTCCGCGCACCTGCGTGCGGGACTGGCTGAACGTCGCCAGGTTAAAATCCCCAGCCAACTGGGAGAAGCTTTGGAAACCGGGTGTAGACGACTGGTTGTATTCGAAAGTGTTCGACGCGATTAAGCCCTCCAGCCTCGCCGAGGCGCGTAAGGCGGCGCTGAACTGCTTGCGGCTGTCCGCAAATTCCAGGTGGCGTGCGCGAACGCTAATAGGCAGTGCGGTGCCGATGACCGAGCTGGCAAAGCCCAGCGAGGCGTTGAAATCGAACTCGGTCGCCTGCCGCAAGGGTTGTCCGGAGAAACTGCGAACCTCGTCGACGAACGGTCCGCCATACTGGAAATGCGTGAGAGCAAATGCGCCGCCCAGCGCGCTTCCGCCAACCCCGAGTCCTGCCGCATGGCCCCCGCCATTCGCAGCCCCGACATCGGCGCGGACGGCAAAGCCGCCGATCCCTGTGCGCAAGCCCGTGGTCACCAGCCATCGCTGCGCGGCGTCATCTTCGAAGAACGCGCCGCTTGCGACCCCGGTTACTGCTGAATTGAAACCATACGCAACTTCGCCAACGGCCTGCCAGTCACCAGTACGGACGCCTGGTCGAAAATTGGGCCTCTCGACGCCGAGCAGATTGGTGTCGTTTTGTATCGCTCCGAAGGAGTATTTGAATTCTCCGGGGGCAAGGCGTCCATCGCCGACGCTGATCCGCCGAACTTCCTCCCGCCTTTGTCCTTGCGGACCGTAGAAGACGATTCGGAAGACATTGAGGCCATAATCGACCGGCACTTCGAGGAATTCGTATTGTCCATTCACCGCATCGGCCGACGAACCAAGGAGAACATCATTGCGGTAGAGTTCAACTTCGTAACCATCGAGCAGGACGCCGCGCAGATCGACACGATCAAAAACCGAGATGGTATCGAAAGGCGTATTGGTGACGTAGGCACCACGGCCCGCAGCACCACGCAAGCCGAGTGGCATGGGGGTGGTTGCGACGTCTCCGAACTGAAATTCGGACGCTTGCAGCGGGCCCAGCAGTTGCCGATCGATATCGCGTCGGCCAACCGACAGCAACGAAGATACCAGACCGTCACGGCTGGTCGCACTCAGATAGGCTTCGCCGGTCATCCAGGCAAAGTCGCCGGCGACACGCAGATCGCCTTCCGTTCGGGAGCCCATCTGGCTGTCGGACACCGCACGCAATTCGACATCTGTGATGGGGAACGACAGCGCCAGCCAAGGTGTCTCTTCGCGGGGCCAGCTTTCTCGCTGGGACCTTATCCCGCCTCGCTGAGCGAGCCTGCTTCGGCTCGCCTCGCGGCGCATGCGCTCCTCGAACGGGAAGGGTTCGCGCGTGGTTAGCAGCACAGCTTGCAAGCGCAGATTCGGTTCGAAATCGAGCGGCAATATGCTGGCCAGGATATCGCTGCGGACATAGAGCTCGCCTTCAAAGGCCTGCGCAGTCGTCGCGTCGATCGGCGTCGTGCGACCAGAGATAGTCAATAGGCCTTGCCTGAGGTCTATGGTCACGGTCCGGTCTTCGGAGAGAAACCAGCCGCTGGCATAACGTCCAGCATCGCTCACCCTGATTGCAAGGTCCAGGATCACTGCCAGTTCGCCAACCGGCAAGAACACGCCATCACGTGTGCCATAGGCAATAATGGTATCGCTCGCTTCGATCCCGCGAACCTTGAGCTGCAGGATGAGTTGGTCGTCGATCGTGAAGGCAGCACCGTCGTTCCGGGACGGAAATGTCTGCCGGCCCGGCCACAGATCGACATTGCGCGCCTGCGCCAGCGGAGCCACGCTTTCGCGAGCGGCAGGCAGTCCGCTGGCTGCTGCTTCGGCAGATACAGCAGCCAGCGGCGGGGCCGAAGGCGCGCCTGCGAAGGCGGCGGAGTTCGCACTCTCCGCCGCCGCGTTGCCGGAACCTTGCATATCGTCCAGCCGAACTCGCGCTGCATACGCACTATGCTCGGCCTGTGGACCCTCTTCAGCTGACGATCGCTGCAGGAGTGGCAAACCAGAATCGGCTCTTACAATTTGATTCGATACCAGTTCCGCACCCGTTGACGGCCTGGCTGCATCAAGACCCTCTTCGCCCTGCGAGACGGTGCGTCGCGATGACTCTGTGAGAAAAGTTGCGGTCGGCACCGATGATGCTTGCGCTAGTTGTTCTGGTCTTCCGAAGGTGGGTTCTGGCAGCATTGGCATGGCCCCAAGCACGGGAGCCACGGAGGCGTCTGGAACGGCATCTGGCGGACCGACGGGGTGCAACTTGTCGCCGGGCAGCACAGATGAAGGCACCGCGAGGATGTTGCGCGCTGCAACAAGATTGGCGCTCGGCTCAGGTTTGTTTTCCGCCAGGGCTGGCAGGTTTTCTGCCGCAGCGCTGTACGACAAGGCGGCATCTTCGATGGATTCTTCGACGGATATTGCTGGCAGTGAAACATCTGGCCGCACAACCTCGCTGAGCGGTGACGGAGCGGTCATCGCGAGCGCTGCTTCTCGCTCAGCAAGATCGCTGTTTGCAAAAGCGTGGGTGGTTTGATCTGATTCGCCGAGGGAATTTGGCAGAGCCAAGGTTGCACCAGCGGAATTTGTGGTGGTGGATGGATGGTGCTGGGTCGGGGTGGCGTGCACGACATTGGTGTAACCGAGGGATTCGATATTCCGCTGGACTGGCTCAATAGAATCCGCGTCTCCAGACGGTGGCAAGTCCAGCCCAGGGGTTTGGCCGAACATTGGCTGAGGCAGCTCAATTATCCGATCACTCGTTAGACCGAATGTTGGTGAGGGGAGTTCAATCGCCCGCTCATTTTTTGAAGCGATAGCAGGGTGGGCGCTGCTTTTGACATTATTGCCAATGACTTGAACATATAGCGGCTTTACTGAAGCGGCCGGCGCGCCTGCATAGTCTGCCAGCGAATCGTCGTCGCCGCGCGTGCCGATATTCGAACCGATCGCTCGCGGCTTGGTCCGCACCAGCCTGTGATCAGCGCTATTCGTACTTTCGTGTAGATCGCCTCCAGCTGCGTAGGCCCAAATTAGCGCAGAGCCAAATGTCGCCGGCACGAGGAGGTAAAATACATTGCGTGATTTCACGGCACGGTGAAGTCACTGCTGGCCAGCGATTTACCGGGTGCGAAGTCATCATCCACATAGGTCGCGGTAAGCACCATTCCCGATCGCAAGAGCGAAGTATCAAACTGGTTGTTGAAACCCAGCAAGAGCTCTCTGGAGTCGATTTCGGGGTACACGCCGACACCGCGTGCTGTGGCCACAGGCTCCCCGATCCCCGGGGCAGTGATGGTGATATCGCCGAAGGCCGAGCGAGTTCCTTCGCGGCGGATAGTCAGCGCTATGGCAGTTCCTTGGGGCGTTTCGACGAAACGAAATCCATCAAGCGCAACATCAAGCGAAGTCTCACCGACCCTGACGATAATCGGGATGGAAATGCCGAAGCGTGGGCGTATCAGCACACCGATATCAGAACCGGCATCCTGGTCATCTGAGACGGCGCCCTCGATTGTGAGGCCTTGATCGACATCTTGCGGCACGGACACTGCGAGGAAATGTGATCGATACTCGCCGTCGGCAAGGCCGGCCGGGGGGCGGGCCATGATGCGCACAGTCTGCGCCTCGCTCCCCAGCAAGCGAACACGCCGCGGGGACCATCGGAGAAAATCGCTGGCTGCTTTTAGGCGATCAGAAGAAACCCCAGCGGGAAGATTATCAAGCCGGAACACTTCGCCGGTTGGGGACATGACCATATCGATGATCGAAATCTCGTATTCGCCCGGATCAATGGTCCGATTGAACAGACCGATCGAAGCAATTCGCTGCCGCTGATCGATCACCACACGCTTGGGATAAAGGTTTATATCGCCCATGCCGCCGACCGAACCTTCGGGAATTTCTGTAGGCGGAGGGCCTTGCTGGTCCTCGTTATCCTGCGCTGCTGCATGCTGGACTGGATGCAAGGACATCGCCAATGCAAGGATGAATATCATCGGGCGAAAAGCCTGCTCCACCCTCTTGGCGACCATATTCATCAACAAGCTCCGATGCAGGCATAGGCCTGGAGCGGCTTATGTAAAACTACGGAGTCACTGGCAAGGGCGGGTCAGTTGAAAATCACAGTTAACTGAAACTCGCCGCGGTAATTCCCGGGTTCCTGATTGGCACCGACATTCAAGCGTCCACCGACCTGGTAGATGAAGCGGCCATCGGCATCGAACCGTCCGACTGGATTGACATTGTCATCCAGGCGATCGACCAGCATCGTGCTGGTACCGTTCGAAATGGTAAGGCGGTTCGGGATGAACGGGATGAACAGACGGTTGTTTGTGCCCTGTATGCGGAACCGTGCAGGTCCGCGCCCGGTTGCCGAAGTAAAAAGGTTCATCGTCGTGGCGACCTCTCCGGTGGCGGTTATCGTGCCGCCGGGCGTAATGGTCATGGTCGCCCTTGTCGCAGGACTTGCAAAAGCGCCAAAGCGCAGATCGTCCAGCCGGTTCAATGCTCCAGGATCGACGATCTCTGCCGCGCTTGAGCCGGATATGGTGGCTGAATTGCCTGGTTCAGCCTCCGCGCCAACCGAAACGAGGGTGAGCGAAAAGGCTGCCACAATCCGAAAGGTCATAGCGACGCGCATTGGGCTGATGCCTGATGGAAGCGGGGCGCGGCTCACCGAGAGGCAAGCCGCGCCCGCAATTTCTTAGTTGTAAGCGACGGTCACGGCGTACGAACCGGTGTAGACACCGGCAGGCTCGCCACCCACGACCGTCAGCGTACCGCCCACTGCGAACGATGCATTGCCAGTGCCGTCCAGGGTGTCGCTGGCGAGCGCAGTCGTAGTGAAAGCCATGGTCACCGGCGTAGCTGCGCCATTGGAAACCGTGCCAGCGCCAGTCGTGATCGAGAAGCTGCGATCGGGATCGCCCGCAACAGTGAACTGATCGGCCGCCTCGAGCGAACCCTGCACCAGCGTCACTTCGCCGGTGGACGAGCCAGCGCCAGCAGTCGTGACGACAACGGTACCGCCAATGTCGCCGGTCGTGAAGGTGCCGAAGTCAAGCACCGCACCGGTAACGTGCGTGAGGTTAATCGGGGCAACGACTTCAGCAGTTGCAGCACCATTTTCGGTATCGGTATTGCCCGGTGCAGCCATCGCCGGGACCGAGAGGGCCGCAACAACAACGGCCGGAAGAAGAGCAAACTTTTTCATAACTTACGTACCCCTTGAAGCATCTAGAACTGCCCGCCTTTGATCGGGCCGAACGAGTAAGTCGGTTAACAACCTATTCGATCTAGCTTCAGGGATAACGCGTATTGATTAACGAATTGCTTGCGAAACGCGCCAATTAGAGCGCTTTCCGGCCATTCTGGATCGCCCTGACGGAGCCGATTTTGGCCCAGCACAAGAAGCGCGGAGGGAGCCATGCCAAAGCATAGTGACCGACAAACGAGGTGGTGGTGGGCCAAAATCGGCCCGCCCCTTCGGGGTTGCGACAGGAGAGCCGGAAAGCGCGCTAAGATGCTAACGCTATCCCCGCGCTGGAAATGCTCAGGCGCCGCACGGGCTTAACCAAAGCCCGATGAGTCACGCTCATCGAGCTTTGGTATAACGGGGCACTCCTCCGCACCCTGCGGATTTTTCCTGTGGCGTGCAGGGGGTCGCTCAGTCGTAAGATACTGATATCGAAAGTTCGGCCCTGAACGTGTCGGATCGGATACCTGCCGGAATGGCGAGGACGCCTCCGACTTCGAGCAAATCGCGGCCATCGCCATCGAACGCCCCTCTCTGATCGGCGCCTGGCCGGCTCCGGCTGATCATGGTCAGCGAGGATACCTGCAAGGATTGACCAGTATCTCGTCCTCGCGCCGTGACGGTTGCGGGAAATTGAACGCGATAGGTGCGTCCTGGCTCGCCCGAAACTGCAAATCGTGCTGGATGAGGATCGCAATCAGACGATTGCCCACACAGGGGTGCAACCGAGCCGGAGTAGGCCGCCGAAGAACCTGGCGAGATCGAGATCTCGCCGCCGTCTTGGCGCCCGACCGTTACCGCGCCAAACGAAAGGTCCTCAAGCAAACGGATTCTGACCGGTTCAACTACCGTTGCGCTGGCCCTGCCGTCTCCGCTCGCTCCAGCAATTTGGGCATGGCATGGGAGCGATTGCGTCGAAGCAATTGCGAGCAGTAGCGCTCCCAGTGCCCGCATCATTCAACCCCCCTGCCTTTGCACGGATATGATGGCCACATCGACAGGAATTGGAATGATGAGATTGGCGCCGCCGAACTGGCGAGACACATCGAGCCGCGCGCCGATGGTGAAGCTTTGCGAGCAGACCCGCTCGCGGCAATTGCGAAGCAATACCCGGATCGGCTGGCCAGGCGATATACTGCCGACACCAGGAAGGTCAGTCTGGAATGCGCTCAGGCTTCCTCGCACGCCTTGCTGCTGAACCGTGGATCCGGGAGACACGACTAACTCTACTTCGATGTCGATGACATGCTTACTCTGATTTCCCCGGTCGTAACTCAGGCTGAAGCGCGCCGGGCCCGTGGGATTGCCTTCAAGCGCCACAAGCGAACTATCCGTCACCATGCCATTTGCGCTAACGGTACGTGACCCGCTGCCGAATACCATGAAGGTTCCGAAGCGCAGGTCGCTTTCGGCAACGATCCGGACTTGCGGCTCTTTCGCGTTAACCTGATACGACAATGGCAAGCACGTCAGCGCTGCCAGAATAACGACGCCAGTGCGCCGGACACTGGCGCACAAACGCAGCGAAACATGGGAAGAGCGAGAGCGTTTCACGCACGCTTGGTAGCATGGGAAGTCGACGATGGGAATCTTACAAGGGATTGCTTTTCGATTGATGGCGTATCGTGCGCACTGTGTTTCGAATGATGGTGGAATTAACGGGGGAAAGACGAGGCGAAGGTGGCGCTCAACACCTCCATTGATGGCTGAATATTACACCATCAAATGCCGGGACCCTAAGGCGCGACCATGATCGCTGGCGGCATGGCCGGCGGCTGATCCTGCGCATCGCGGGCCGCCTGTTCGGCAGGGGTCAGCGGGCGGAAGCGGATGCTGACGGGTGTGAAGCTGCCATCTTCGCGCTGGCGGATCGTCACGATCCCGCGCTGATCGCGGTTGCGCAGCTCCTCCTGGAGCATGGCTGCACGATCCTGCCCGAGATAGAGCCGCCCGCGCATCAGCGAATTCCAGCCATAGACCCCGGACAGGTCGGCGCGCAGCGGATGCGCGCAAGGCTCATCGCTATCGGCGCTCACGCTAACAAGGTTGGGCGCCGCGCCTTCAAGGCACAGCATTTCGATCGGCTCACCGCGCCATTCATCGATCTCCGGCCAGTCATAGCTGAACTCGACATAGTGCCCGCGCAGGTAATCGCGCGGGTCATAGCCCTGGATCGGCACCTCCCATTCGGTGCCCTGATGATAGGTGCGCTCGCTCAGCCCCCACAGGGCGGCGAGGCCCAGTATGGGAGCGACCACGGCGGCAAGGCGGGCGATACGGTTCATGCGCGCTCCCCCTCGCTTGGCGGGGCGAAGCGTTTCGATACCCGCACAGCGCCCCACGCAACGCCGAGGATCAGCAGGCCTGCAATAATCAGCCCGAACCCGCTCAGCAGCAGATCGCTCGCCAGTTCAAAGCTGAGGATGATGAGGCGCAGCGCAATCACCGCCACGGCCAGCTGGAACACCCCGCGCCAATGCGCCGCCAGCGCGGCAGCGGCGATCCCG
>JBGSKN010000137.1:0-4363 GCA_041741215.1 Erythrobacter sp.
CTGCGCTGCGAACGCGCCAACGGCGGCGTCGCGCTTGCGCTCCCCGACACCGGCCTGCCGCAGGCGATTATCGGGATTCACACCGAAACGCTTACCGTCAGCCTGCCGAGCGTGACGCGCGACAGCGAGCGGATTGTCCTGCTGCCCGCAGGCAATCCGCTGCTCGACGCGATGGCATTAAGCAAGGGGCGCTTCGCGGTCGAGGTTGAGGGCGAAGCGCCGCTCTACCTGCCAAGCCATGCCGAGGTCAGCCGGGTGATCGAGGATTGCAGGTAAACCCCGCCGCCGTCATTGCGAGGAGCCGAAGGCGACGTGGCAATCCAGAGCACCGCGCGCTACGCTCTGGTTTGCCGCGCCGCCTTCGGCGGCTCGCCATGACGAAGCTGCCTCCCCGATTCTATACATTAATATCCACAGGTTTGCGCACAAGGTGTCCACAGGGGCGGCCGGAATCGAAAGGCGCCCCGGTTTCCCGTGGGCGCCCAAACCGCATCGGCCATGCTGCGGGCGACGACTATGACGTGGGAAAAGAAATAAACAAGTCTTGCCCTTGTCACGTCCATGATTCACATTGTCCCCCGAGGCCAGCGGCGAACGCGGCTCTCGGCCCGGCGGTGATGCGGCGGGTCTGGCTCACAAGCGCGAAAGGAGGTGATCCGATGTCTCATGGTTCAGTAGCGAGGTCGGTGAAGATCCCTACGGAGCATACTCGGTAATTCTCTGGCCGAGTAAGGCTTCGTGAGCGGCACTTCCGGCCGCTGACCATGCAAAGGGCAGTTCCCCATCAGGCGGAGCTGCCCTTTTCATATTGGTTTTGGGCATTTGTTTTGCGAACCTGCCTCCGCAGGTTCGTCCTCGGGGCTGCTCCTTCGCTGCGCTACGGGCCCCTGCGGGCGGCCGGTCGGCCTTGCGGGCCTGCGTCCCGATGATCCTCACCTTCAGGGGAGGGGGACCATGCGCAGCATGGTGGAGGGGCGAGCTTATGTGTTCCGCATCGCGTCCGCGATACGAAATCCTCGCTCACACGCCCTGCGGGCGCGTCGCTGCGGGCGGCCGGTCGGCCTTGCGGGCCTGCGGACCGTTCTGGTCCTCCCCTGCAGGGGAGGATACTTGCCACGAATGCGCCGGCGCACTAACCGCAAACCATGCACTTCATCCGCACACCCCACCCCGCGCCTACGCCTGATGCCACCCGCGAACATCTGATCGCCGATCCGGGCTTTGGCACTGTGTTCACCGATCACATGGTCGTGATCGATTATGACGAGGCGCTTGGGGGGTGGCAGACGCCGACCATCGGCCCACGCGGCCCGATCAGCCTCGATCCTGCCGCCAGCGTGCTGCATTACGCGCAGGAAATCTTTGAAGGCATGAAAGCCTATGCCCACGCCGACGGCGGGCTTGCGCTGTTCCGGCCCGAAGCCAACGCGGCGCGGTTCAACGCCAGCGCGCGGCGGATGGCGATGCCTGAAATCCCGGAGGAATTGTTCCTTGCCGCGGTGCGCGAAGCGGTGCTGGCCGATGCCGCATGGCTGCCCCCGATCGAGGGCGGATCGCTGTATATCCGGCCCTTCATGTTCGCCTCTGAAGCCTTCCTCGGCGTGCGGCCTGCGCGGCAATACAAGTTCATCGTGATCCTCACCGCTGTCGGCAATTACTTCAAAAAAGGCGTGAATCCGGTCAAAATCTGGGTCGCGCAGGATTATGTCCGCGCGGCGCCCGGCGGCACCGGGGCGGCCAAGACCGGCGGCAATTACGCCGCCAGCCTGGTGCCCCAGGCCGAGGCCACCGCCAAGGGCTGCGATCAGGTGGTGTTCCTCGACGCGATCCACCACCGCTGGGTTGAGGAGTTGGGCGGGATGAACCTGTTCTTCGTCCGCTCTGACGGCTCGGTCATCACCCCGCCGCTGACCGGCACGATCCTGCCCGGCATCACCCGCGATTCGCTGATCGCGATGCTGCGCGAAGATGGGCTGGACGTGCGCGAAGAACCCTACAGCATCGACCAATGGCGCGACGAGGCCGAGAGCGGCATGCTGCTCGAAACAATGGCCTGCGGCACCGCGGCGGTCGTCACCCCGGTCGGCACGGTCGCCTCAGCCGCGGGCGAGTTTCAGATCGGCGCGGGCGGGATCGGGCAGATCACCGCGAAAATGCGCGAACGGCTGGTCGGCATCCAGAACGGGCGGATTGCCGACACGCATGGCTGGGTGATGCGGGTTTGATTGCAGTCGCCGCGCTCTACAAGTTCACGCCTTTCGCTGACCCCGAAGCCTTGCGCGCGCCCTTGCTCGCGGTTTGCGAGGCGGTGGGGGTCAAGGGCACGCTGCTGCTTGCGCGCGAGGGGATCAACGGGACGATTGCGGGGACGGACAATGCGCTGGCATCGGTGCTCGGCCATATTCGCGCGCTGCCGGGGTGCGGCGATCTTGAAGTGAAATACTCCGCCGCGCCCGAAATGCCGTTCCACCGCATGAAGGTGCGGGTGAAGCGCGAGATCGTGACGATGGGGGAGCCGGATATCGACCCAACCCTCGCCGTCGGCCACTATGTCGATCCGCACGACTGGAACGCGCTGATCGCGGACCCGGACACCATCGTGATCGACACCCGCAATGATTACGAAGTCGCGGTCGGCACCTTCGCCGGTGCGGTCGATCCGCAGACGCCGTCCTTCCGCGATTTCCCGGCGTGGTTCCGCGAGCATCGCGAGGAACTGCTCGAAGGCAAAAAGAAGGTCGCGATGTTCTGCACCGGGGGCATCCGCTGCGAAAAATCCACCAGCTTCCTGCGCGCCGAGGGGATCGACGAGGTCTACCACCTCAAGGGCGGCATTCTCAAATATCTCGAATACATCCCCGAAGAACAAAGCCTGTGGCAGGGCGAATGCTTCGTCTTCGATGAACGGGTGACGGTGCGCCACGGGCTGGAACAGGGCACCTTCCAGCTATGCCGCGCCTGCCGCCGCCCGCTTGATGCCGCCGCGCTCGCCCATCCCGATTACACAGACGGGGTAAGCTGCCCTGCCTGCATCGACGAACGAACCGAGCAGCAACGCGCCGGCTATGCCGAGCGCCAGCGCCAGCAATTGCTGGCACGCCGGCGCGGCACAGCCCATATCGGCGCCGCGCTGCCCGCCGGGGAATGAACCGCCTGCCGATCCTCTATTCCTTCCGCCGCTGCCCCTATGCCATGCGCGCGCGGATGGCGCTGTGGACGGCGGGAATCGCGGTGGAACTGCGCGAGGTGAAGCTGGCCGCCAAACCGCCCGAATTGGCCGCCGCCTCACCCAAGGCGACCGTCCCGGTGCTGGTGCTGGAGGGCGGGACGGTTCACGGCGAAAGCCTTGCCATCATGCGCTGGGCACTGGCGCAGCGTGATCCCGAAGCCTGGCTGGCGGGCGATGATACGGCGCTGATTGCGGCCAATGATGGCGCGTTCAAACACCACCTCGACCGCGCCAAATATCCCAGCCGTTACGAGCCGGACGGGATCGACCACCGCGCCGAAGCGCTCGCAATGCTGCACCCTCTGGAGGCACGGCTGGAGCGCGCGGCGAACCTGTGCGGCCCCACCCGCAGCTTAACCGACATCGCGCTGTTCCCATTCATCCGCCAATTCGCCGCGATTGATCCGGAGTGGTTTGCCGACCAACCCCTGCCGCGCCTGCAGGCATGGCTGGAGCGGCTGTGCAGGTCAGACCTGTTCGAGAGCGTTATGCCCAAGCTTGTGTCGTGGAAGGAGGGCGATGCGCCGGTGCTGTTCGGGCCAAATTCCCCGCACCTGCTCGTCACCCCAGCGAAAGCTGGGGCCTAGGGCCGGATAGAGCAGTGCTTGCCGCCGGGCCAAGCCGGGTGTCACGCCGCCACAGCGCGCTCAGACGATATTGCGCGCCGGGTTGTTCGGGCAGGTCAAGCTTCACCAGCGTGCCAGCAGCCAGATCGCCCGCCACCATGCTGCGCGGCATATTGCCCCAGCCCAGCCCCTCCTTCAGCAGCGAATGCTTCGCGCCCAGATCGCCCAGCCGCCAGGTCAGCGGGCTGAGCACCGAAAACTCCCGCCCCTCGGTCAGCGGCGAACGATCGGTCAGCACCAGTTGCAGGTGGCGGCGGCTTTCGCCCGGAGCCACCCCTGCCCGCGCCAAAGGATGATGCGGCGCGGCGACCGGAACCAGCGCAATTTCGCCCACCGCATGGCGTTCCAGCGCGGGATGATCGCCAATCACCGGGCCGCCGATTGCCAGATCAGCCCCGCCCGCTATCACGCAGGCCGCGACCGCGCCCAGCCCTTCGATCCGCAGGGTGAGCGCGCAGGTCGGGAACATCCGGCGAAACTCGCCCAGCACCCGCGCCGTCAATTCGCC
>JBGSKN010000138.1:0-5059 GCA_041741215.1 Erythrobacter sp.
CGCATTGATCGGCGCGCGGCCACCCCCGCTCCTGGCCCCGCTCCTGCCCCCGGGCCTTCCAGCACCTTCGCGGCCCGCACGCGCCTGAAACCTTTCGCGCATGGCGGTGCGGCAGGGTTCCGACAATTCTCCGGCCTTTTCGCGCAGGCAAGTGCGCATTTGCGCCCTGTCGGTGCCGCACAATGCCGCCACTTCCGCGCGACATTCGGCTGGCAGGCGTGCGCCTTCACGTTGCTGGGCAAGGATCGGGGTTGCCAGCACGGCGGCGGCGGCAAGGGCAATCAGAGCTTTGGCGGCGGTGTTCATCGCAGTTCCTCACAATGGGGTTATGCGATCCCAACGGCGCAATCGCCAATACCCTTCGCACCCGCTTGCCCTGCCGCCTCCAAACGCCTAGGCGGCTGCCCGGCCAAGCGCCACCAGCACGACCGCCATCAGCTAAGGATAAAAATGGCCAACGTTACCGTGATCGGCGCCCAGTGGGGCGATGAAGGCAAGGGCAAGATTGTCGATTGGCTCGCCAGCCGCGCCGATGTGGTGGTGCGCTTTCAGGGCGGGCACAATGCCGGGCATACGCTGGTGATCGACGGGACGGTCTATAAGCTCAGCCTGCTGCCATCGGGGATCGTGTCGGGCACGCTGTCGGTGATCGGCAATGGCGTGGTGCTCGATCCGTGGGCGCTGCGCGACGAGGTGAAGAAGCTCGAAGGGCAGGGCATCTCCATCACCGACGAGAACCTTGCGGTGGCGGACAATTGCCCGCTGATCCTGCCGCTGCACCGTGATCTGGATGGCCTTCGCGAAACGGCGGCGGGCAAGGGCAAGATCGGCACTACCGGGCGCGGGATTGGCCCAGCTTACGAAGACAAGGTCGGCAGGCGCGCGATCCGGGTGTGCGATCTGGCGCATCTCGACAGTCTTGATCCGCAGCTTGATCGCCTCTGCGCACACCATGATGCGCTGCGCGCCGGGTTTGGTCAGCCCCCGGTTGATCGGCCTGCGCTGCTTGAGGAACTGCGCGAGATTGCGCCATTTGTGCTGCGGTTCGCCCAGCCGGTGTGGAAACGTTTGAAAAAGGTGCGCCGCGCGGGCGCGAAAATCCTGTTCGAAGGCGCGCAGGGCGTGCTGCTCGATGTCGATCACGGCACTTACCCGTTCGTCACCTCGTCCAACACGGTCAGCGGCACGGCGGCGAGCGGCAGCGGGCTTGGCCCCGCTTCGACCGGCTATGTGCTCGGCATCGTCAAGGCTTACACCACCCGCGTCGGTTCCGGCCCGTTCCCCACGGAGCTTGAGGACGACATCGGCCAGCGTCTGGGCGAACGCGGCCACGAATTTGGCACCGTCACCGGGCGCAAACGGCGCGTGGGCTGGTTTGATGCGGTGCTGGTGCGCCAATCCTGCGCGATCAGCGGCGTCACCGGCATCGCGCTGACCAAGATCGACGTGCTAGACGGACTCGACCGGGTGGCGATCTGCACCGGATACCGGCTGCGCGGCAAGGTCTATGATTACCTGCCCAGCCACGCCGCCGATCAGGCCGGATGCGAGCCGATTTACGAGGATATGCCCGGCTGGAGCGAAAGCACGGCGGGCGCGCGCAGCTATGCCGACCTTCCGGCCAACGCGATCAAATATATCCAGCGGATTCAGGAATTGATCGAATGCCCGGTGGCGCTGGTATCAACCTCGCCCGAACGTGACGACACGATCCTGATGCGGGATCCGTTTGTCGACTAGGCCGTTTGCAGGTTGATCCTTCTTGGCTCCCCTCCCCAGCGGGGAGGGGCCGGGGGTGGGGGCTCTGCCAGTCGTTATGTCGAACCCCCATCCCAACCCTTCCCCAAGGGGAAGGGCAAGAAAGGATTGATCGAATGGGGCAGGCAGGGTTATCCTGACTGCCATGTTGCGCCTTGCTTCCCTTGTTGTTGCTGCGTTGTCCGCATTTGCCCTTGTGCCGCCGATGTCGGCTAAACCGCTGTTGGCATCACCTTCGCAAGTGGTGCGTGAAACGGGGCGAATCGTGCCGCAGCGCACGGTTACCACCATCGATTACCTGCTGGTCGACAAATCGGAACGGCTGATGATCGGCTATGCCGGGGGACAGCCGGTCAAGGCGTGGCGGGGATTGCAATTTGGCGGGGTGCCGCAAGGGCACAAGCAGTTCGAAGGCGACGAACGCACGCCCGAAGGCCGCTATGTGATCGAAACGCGCAACCCGGACAGCGCGTTTCATCTCAGCCTCAAAATCTCCTACCCCGCGCCCGCCGACCGTGCGTTTGCGCACGCATATGGGCGATCGCCGGGCGGAGAAATCTTCCTCCACGGCCAGCCCAACGGCCTGCCTTTCGGGCGGATGCCGGGCGACTGGACCGATGGCTGCATCGCGCTGTCAAACGCCGAAATCGCAGAATTGTGGCAGATCGTGCCCGATGGCACGGTGATCGAGATCAGACCTTAAGATCAGCCATTCTTTTCGTTCAGCATCGCGACCTGCACCTGCAAACGCTTCACTTCGCGCAGCACGGTCAGCATATTCACCCGCTCAAACATCCATTGCTTCAAAAAGCCTTGCATCGTGACCAGGGCGAGCGAACTCAGCCCCCAGCCAAGGATGGCATCGGTGCCTTCGGCGGTCACCGCGCGAAAGATGCAATAGGCCAGGCCAAGGCCGATGACGATGGCAAACACAAAGCCCAGCTTTGCCCAGCCGCCCAGCGGCCCCTGCCAGCTATCGCCAATTTGCTGAAACATCCCGCGATCGGAATCGAGGCTGGCGAGGAAGGCGTGATCGTCGGCATCAAGCGCGGCGGCAATCCGTTGGTCATTGCTATTCATAGTGGTTCTCCTTGGGTGGGTTCAGGGCAGGTTTCGCCCAGCGCGGCCTTCAATTTGCGGCGGGCGTGGAACAGGCGGCTTTTGGCGGTGCCCTCGGCTATGCCGGCGGCCCCGGCGATTTCGCGCAGGGTCAGCCCCTCGACGAAATATAGATGCGCGGCGAACCGCTGATCGGGCGGCAGCGCGCTGAAGGCCTGCTGCAACGCGATGCCATCGCCCTGTGCGGGCGCGGCAGGCGGTTCAAGGTAATCATCCATCGCCCGCTCGGATGCCGCATTGCGTTCCCGGATCGCGCCGCGCAGGAAATCCGCGCCCTGGCGGTGCAGCACGCCAAAGGCATAACTGCGAAAACGTGCCGGATCGCGCAGGCGGGGGATGCCTTTCCAGATGCCGATCCAGCATTCCTGCACAAGATCGCGCGCGATTTCCGGATCGCCGGTATAGCGCAGCGCCGCGCGCGCCAGCCGCGGGTTCCAGCGCGCATGGAGCCGGTACATCGCCCGGCCATCACCCTGCGCCGCGAGCAGCACCAGCAATTCATCAAAAATCGCGCCTGAATTATGGGCGGGGTCAAGGCGGGGTTGATTTGTCATCACACCAGTAGTCTCTCACAGCCACCAAAAGGTTCAATCCGCACCGCCCGAAATCGGTGGGTTGGGATGAAATTCTTGACCTGAACCTGTTTTGTTCTAGTCTCGTTCCAACATTGTTGGAGCGCGAGTCGATGCTGACCCTTCCTGCCGCCGAAACCGATTTTTCCTATGATTGCGCCTGTGATGCCGCCGGGCTGCCCGCAAGGGTGGCGATTTTCGGCGGGGATGCGCGCGGGCGGGCGCAGATCGCCGCTGATCTTGGCGGGGCGGGGCTGCGTTCGATCGATGGCGGGCCGGTGGCTGCGCTGATCGAAGGGCCGGTTGCGCTGCTTGGTGATGTGGTGGTGGTCGATTGCCCCGCTACTGCCCCGCACGGGCTGGGTGGTGTGATGCTGGCAGGCTTGGCGCGGCTCGATATGCGGGCGGCGCGCACTGGCGCGAAACTGATCGCGGTGACCAATCTGGCGGGGCTTGATGATGTGTTTGCGGTGCTCGATCAGTCCGCGCCGCAGATTCTGGTCTCGCCCAGCCGCGCCGAACGCGTGATCGTGGTGGGCCGCGTCATGGGCGAAGCGGGCGCGGGGCGTCTGCGTGAAATGGGCGAGGAAGACCGCGTGGCGCTGCTGCGCCTGTCGCAGCAGGTCGAAGCGATTGCCCACTCGCTCGACCGGATGTCGCAGCCCGAAGCGCCCAGCGCGCTTGGCGAATTCAAGCGTGATTATCACCCGCAAGCCAGCGCGCATGGCTTTGGCGAGGTCAGGGCGCAAGCATCGCTGCCCGATCCGCGCATGGTGCGCCAGATCATCGCCAATCGTCAGGCGCGGGCGCGGTTTTTTGATCCGGCGCTGTTCGGCGATCCGGCGTGGGACATGCTGCTCGATCTTGCCGCCGCCCACGGCGAAGGCACGCAGGTCTCGGTCACGTCGCTGTGCATAGCAGCGGGCGTTCCCGCGACCACCGCGCTGCGCTGGCTGACGCAGATGGTCGAAAGCGGGATTTTCATGAGAGTGCCCGATTCCGCTGACCGCCGCCGCGCATTCATCGCGCTGAGCGACACGGCAATCGCCGCGATGGCGGGCTATTTTGCCAGCTTGCGCGCGCCGGTTGAACTGGCGGCCTAACCCTCGTCCAACAGATCGGGCTGCCAGCGCAGGATCAGCGTGATGCCGGTTTCGCAAGCGCTGCCAGCCTCAGGATTGGCGGCCTGATCGGCGCGCTCAATGGCAGGCCCCGCCTTGCCCGGTTCAGACCCGGCCTTGCTTGGGTTAGACCCCTGCTTGATCGGCCCAGACCCCGGCTTGACCCCGGCTTGACCCCCCTCATTTGCGTCATATTCCCGCCGTTCAGCATCAGCGCGGGCGCGGCCCAGAATGGCATCGGGCACCGCGCCGTCCAGCAGCAGAACGTCCGCCTGACCCAGCAGCCGCGCCTGCCGCAAGGTCAGGTCATCGGGGTCGGCGCTGGTCAGGGTGAGGTCGAATACAGCCCCCGCGCGGGTCGTAACAGCGCCAGACAGCCATGCTTCAACCCGTTGAAAAGATTGCGTATCCAGCGGATCAAGCGTGCCGCCCTGGTTCATCGCCGCATCGATCGCGCGCCGCCGTTCGGCTCCGTCAGGCAAGCGCTGC
>JBGSKN010000139.1:0-5162 GCA_041741215.1 Erythrobacter sp.
GCGCCCATCGCCGGGGTGGCGATCACCGGGGAACGCGCGGCAATCATGCCCAGCGCCGCCAACTCCTCCATCGCCGCGCGCACCACTCCTGAAGGCGGGCCATATTGCCCGTGCCGCCGGTTGCTGCCCAAGGCGATCAGATAGGTGGAGGTCAAATCTGCGCTGTCAGATATCTTGGGCGATCCGCCCGTAAAGCTGCGGGCGGCGGTCGCGGAAAAAACCCATGCCCGCGCGGTGCGTTGCGGCGCGGGCGAGATCGAGCCGGGCGATCAGCGCGCCGGTTTCCGCCGTGCTGTATTCCTCTATCAGATCCCCCCATTCATCCGCGATGAAGGAGTGGCCGTAGAACCGTTGCTCGCCCTGTCCATCCGCCCCTGCCGGGCCTTCTGCGCCGATCCGGTTGGCGGCCACCACCGGCATGCAGTTCGACACCGCGTGGCCCACCATCGCGCGCCGCCACATCCGGCTGGTTTCGAGAACGCTATCGTAAGGTTCAGACCCGATCGCGGTGGGATAAAGCAGCAGTTCCGCGCCCATCAACGCCATCACGCGGGCACATTCGGGATACCATTGATCCCAGCAGATACCGACACCGACGCGCACCATCGCCCCGCCTTCGCCCGGCACATCCCACACCTTGAAACCATCATTGCCGGGGCGGAAATAGAATTTTTCCTCGTAACCCGGCCCATCGGGAATGTGGCTTTTGCGGTAGGTGCCCATGATCGCGCCATCGGGGCCGATCATCGCGAGGGTGTTGTAATAGTGGTGGTGATCGCGTTCAAAAAAGCTGGTCGGGATCGTCACCTTGAGCCGCGCGGCAAGCGCCTGCATCGCGATCACGCTGGGGTGTTCCAGCGTCGGGCGGGCGAGCGCGAACAGCGCCTCGTCCTCCTCGCGGCAGAAATAGGGGCCGGAAAACAGTTCGGGCGGTAGAATCAGCTGCGCGCCGCGCGCGGCGGCGTCCTCCACCAGCGCGGCGACGGCGGCGATGTTGGCGGTTTCATCCGCTGAACCAAGCGGCAATTGCAGGGCGGCGACGGTGATTGCAGTCATGCCGCCGCCCATATAGCGATTTCGAGTTCGGTGGAACACCGAACGGCTCGGAAATCGCGGTCTACTAAAGCGCCGATTATGCCGACTTCTTGAACAACAGAGTCATGCGGTCGCTTTCGCCCTTGTCTTTCAGGTCTTCGCGCTTGGTGGTCAGCACCGGGGGCATTTCCCACACCCCTTGCGGATGGTCGGCGGTGTCGTTGGGGTTGGCGTTGACTTCGCTGGCGGCGACCAGATCAAACCCGTTGAGGCGCATGAAATCCACCACGTCCTGCTGTTTCAGATAGCCGCGCGTGCCATTGGCATATGACCAAGGCGCATCAGCCTTCGCGCGGTGCTGGACGATGCCGATCATCCCGTCATCCTTGAGCAATTCGCGCATCGCGCGGATTTCGCTGTCCGCGATCCCGGCCCGCGTGATCCCGTGCATCCCGCGAATCACCAGGATGCGGTCAAACGTGCCCTTCTGATCGTCCGGGATGGTTTCCAGCGTCATGCCGGAAAACCTTTCGGCCGCAAGCCCGGTATAGCCCGCCACTTCCGCGCCGAACCCCGCCGCCTGATCGCGCACGCGCTGCTGACGGGCGGGATCGCTGGTCGCCAGCAGCGGATTGGCATAGATCCCGACCAATTGGCCGTGGCCGCCCAGATAATGGCCGAGCAGCCGCGAATACCATCCGCCGCCGGGCGCATATTCGCCCACTTTCATATGCGGTGCGACATGGAAGAAGGCGAGCGTTTCGGCCGGGTGGCGGTGGACATCACGTAGCCTGTCTTCGGCGCGGGTCGGGTGATTGATCGCGCCCGACAGCGCTTCGCCATGATGCTTGAGGAACATTGCCGACTTCTGCTCCGGCGTCATGTTCTTGTGCATCATCGCCTTTTCTTCCTTGCCGCCGTGATGGTCGGCAAGCGCGGGTGCGGCGATGGCCAGACCGCTCACGGCGGCGAGGGCAAGGATCACTTTCTTCATGACGGTAACACTCCCTTGGGATAGCCAGCTGGAATTATAACCTTCCGGTGGCAAATCCGGTTTCCCGCGCTATCTCTGGCAGAAATCAACGGAGATTTCGATGACCAATTTGGAAACGGCGCCAGAGACTGCGATCATTGCAGGCGGGTGCTTCTGGTGCACCGAAGCGGTGTTCCGCGATGTCGTCGGCGTGAGCGAGGTGGAAAGCGGCTATATCGGCGGCACGAAGCCCAACCCGACCTACAAGGAAGTGTGCACCGGCACCACCGGCCATGCCGAGGCGATCCGGGTGACGTTTGATCCCCACGCGATCAGCCTTGGCGAGATGTATGACGTGTTCCTCGGCACGCATGATCCGACGCAGCTCAACCGGCAGGGCGGCGATATCGGCACGCAATACCGCAGCGCGATTTTCCCGCTGTCGGACGCGCAAGCCGCCGAAGCCGAGGCCGCGATTACGCGCTGGAATGCGGAAAACGGCAAGGTCGCCGTCACCACCATCGAAGGCCTGTCGGGCGGCGAGCAGACTGCGGAGTGGTATCCGGCCGAGGATTACCACCAGGAATACTGGGACGGCGAAGGCCAACGCAACCCCTATTGCCTCGCGGTGATACCGCCCAAGATCATGAAATTGCGCAAGTCTTTCCAGAAATATGTGAGGGATTGAGGGGAAGGGCTGCTTTCGTAGTCATACGAAAAAAGCTGCCGTTCGGCTAGCGACCCCATATCGGCCGGTTTGATGCAGTCCTCAGATCGGCTAGCGGATCTTCAATTCAGACATTTTGTGTGCGAGGCAGTTACTGATCCAAACTCAGGTCGAACAAGCGTGATGCAAGCAATTCTGACTTGCGCCGTTCAAGATCAGCAGCTCTCCAGTGAGAAGCAGCGCCGGCTCGAATAGCCTGAAATCGATCCAGCTCCGCTTTGTGGTAAGCGAGCCAAGACTCTTGAGCGGCCCTGAGCGTAGCTGCCGCATTTCTGTCGTCATCAGTTGCGACTTGGCGATCTTGTTGCTCTGCCCACGAAAGAAGGATCTGAAAACGTTGCGTTACAAGGCTTTCCCATGCCTGAGCTTCACGGCCATAGCATTCCATGGCCGCTAGTGCGCGCTGCGTTTCTGAGGTCTCCTTTTCGCATTTGTGGGCAAGGTAACCGACACAATGTCGACTATCCGCTCCATCGGCCTGCACGCACATTCGCAGCATGGAAATGTCCTCGATCTGCTGAACATCGGGCGAAGCTCGGTCCATCTCCTGCGCGTGCAAGATCGGGGCGATCGGGTGCCAAATGACGAAAATGATGGTGAGGATAAAGCGGTTGATCACCAAGTAAGCTCCTGTCGAACGGCACTTACCGTAGGTGGTTCGCAATGTCAGGTTGGATTGCGATGCTGCCGAGACCTGCCATTCGCCTTCCCACCCAGTTGCAGTCATCCGCTGCCGCCCCGCGCGGTCCTGAAATCTGCCGCGCAGCTTCAACGGGTTTTTCGCCAGAAGCGGACATTCGCAAAGCGACCCCAGAGCGGAACTTCAGGGCAGCAGTTCATGCAGAGGCAGGATCGGCATTTCCATGTCGCTAGAGGCGAGAAGTTCAGAGCCGCCACCTGAGACATGGCGTAGCTCAAGGTGGCCCATCTCAGGTTCTTCGATTTTCCGATTGCCGTCGAGAACAGCCAGCACACCGAACACCGCTGCTCGGGCGACGTCGGCGCCGAAATCCTCAAGAAGTGCGCGCTCTTCCGGACTCATATTGTCAAGCCAATCGGAACGTCGCGACCTCTCATGCGAGCGCAGTCGACCGGGTGGGTGTTGCCAATCGCTTGCGACTTCATGCGACAATCCATCCAGCACGACGGACTGCAACAGGACTACAAATTGTCTCTGATCCATCAACGCGGTCTAGCCGTTGGCTGTCTGCGCAACAACGGCAGAAAACCACCCAACTGCAGTCATCCGCCGCCGCTTGGCTCGCCCCCGAAACCTGCCCGGCAGCTTCAACAGGTTTCTGGACAGCAGCCGCCGTTCCGCAAACGACCCCATTTTGGAAATTCGTACCACTTCTCTACCTGCCGAAAAGCAGACAGTTCCCAATACTCCTTGCACTTACGCGCGTCGCGCGCATGATCCTTCCCCATGCCCGAATTCAAATATCATCGGACAAACGAACCAAGCGAAAGCGATCGTGCCGTTGTCCTCACTGTCCTTCGTCAGTTTACGCGTGAGAGTGTCGAGGTCCTCGACAACCAGGATTTCGCCATTCTCCTCAAAGACCAAAACGACGAGGTCGTTGGCGGTTTATTCGCATCATCTCGCTGGGGCGGATTTCATATTGAAATGGTGGCGATTCCCGCCTCTCTGAGGGGGCATGGGTGCGGCTCGGAACTGCTAAAAATGGCGGAGCAAGAGGCGCGAGAGCGCGGCTGTCACCACATGCTGCTGGACACCCAAGCATTCCAAGCAAGGCCATTCTATGAACGTCATGGCTTTGTTGTCTTTGGCCAGATCGATGGACCTAAACCGTATTATCCGCGCTTCTTTATGCTCAAGATTCTGGGCTGAGCCGTTTACTCTATCCCAACCCAAATACCGACACTAGGGCGCTGCTTCGTTCCACTGATAAGCTGTCCATTGTTTATGCTGATCCTGTTTGAGAAAAAGGTTCCAGAGTGCTGCGTGTTGAATTGGCGCAGGAGAGGGGCAAAATGACGGTAAAGCGTTTCAATTCCAGAGTTGTGCTGACCGTCGCTTTTTTGATGCTGCTATGGGCGGCGATTGTCATTGCCGCACCGCTGGCAGGAATTGGAGTGATGAAGCCCGATGGTCCGAGCGGTAAGGCGTTCGTCGATGCGGCGCGGACTGAAGGTGAAGATCATCCTGGCAATTTCGCGCTCGTCTTGATTGAAGACGGCAGAGTGGCGCAATCGCATTACATGTCGATTGGAAACCCGGTTTCGGGCGAAACGCTGTTCCAGATGGCATCGGTGAGCAAGTTGGTGTCCGTCGTCAGAACATTTGGCGCAGATCGCGGCGTAGATTAGCGGAGTGCGGACCTCGTCTCTGGGTTGATGTTAGGCGGCGAGCTTGCGGTGTTGCAAGCGCCGATGCTCAATGGTCTGTCGCTTGATCCTTTCACG
>JBGSKN010000140.1:0-4804 GCA_041741215.1 Erythrobacter sp.
AGTTTTGACGGGCTGCTTGGCGCGGTGCGCGGCGTTGCAGGGGTGCGCGGTTTGGGCGTGACCAGCACCGCGATTGGCGGAACCTCGGTGATGAATGTCAGCTATGCCGGCACGCTCGAAGAACTCGCCGCCGCGCTCGAAGCGCGCGGGTTTACGGTGCGGCGGGGGGCGAATGCGCTCGCCATCAGCCGTTAGGCGCGGGCGGCGATGAACAGCCCGTTCCCGTCGCAGATTGCGTTGCCGTTGTCCCGACGCGGGTCTGCGGGCGCGCAGCGGATCGTGATCGGTGCGGCCAATGCCGGGGTGATCGAGGCATTGCAGAACCCGGCGCGCTGGCCATTTCATGTCGCGGTGCTGACCGGCCCGCCGCGTTCGGGCAAATCCCTGCTGGCGCGCTGGGCGCGGAGCCTTCTGGGGGCAGACGCGCTGGAGGTGATCGACGATGCCGAGCGGGCGGATGAAACCGCGTTGTTCCACCGCTGGAATGCAGTGCAGCAGGGCGGGGCTTGCGCCAGCACCGGAGGCGGCGCGTTGTTGCTGGTCGCCAATGGTGATGATGACCACGGCGGGTGGCACATTGCCTTGCCCGATCTCGCCTCGCGCATCGGCGGATCGTTGCAACTGACGATTGGCGCGCCCGATGATTCGATGGCAGGCGCATTGATCCACGCCCATGCCGAACAACGCGGCCTCAGCCTGCCCGATGGCGCTGCGGAATATCTGGTGCCGCGCACCCAGCGCAGCTTTGCCGGGATCGAGGCACTGGTGGCAACGATCGACCGCATCAGCCTTGAACGCCAGACGCCCGCCACCATGTCGGTGTGGCGCGCTGCTCTTGATGCCCTTTACGGCCCCGAACAGCAGCGCCTGCTTTAAGGGCGTGACCCGAGCCGTGAGTTGCATCACGCGCCGTTTGATGGGAATAAAGGTGTGATGTTCGAACCGCTGATCAGCTATCTGGATTCGGTGCGCGCGCGTGATCCGGCGCCGCGTTCGCGGTGGGAAATCCTGCTTTATCCGGGGGTTCTTGCGCTGGGGATGCACCGCGTCGCGCATTGGCTGTTTGGTGCCAAGCTGTATTTCCTGGCGCGGTTCGTGAACCATTTTTCGCGGGCGCTGACCGCAATCGATATTCATCCCGGTGCGCGGATCGGCAAGAACTTCTTTATCGACCACGGCTTCACAGTGATTGGTGAA
Organism: Erythrobacter sp.; assembly: GCA_041741215.1. Taxonomy (GTDB): domain Bacteria; phylum Pseudomonadota; class Alphaproteobacteria; order Sphingomonadales; family Sphingomonadaceae; genus Erythrobacter. The sequence continues at coordinate 1,198 of JBGSKN010000140.1, forward strand.
ACCGCCGAAATTGGCGATAATGTCACCATTTACCAATGCGTTACACTGGGAGGCAGCAACCCGACCAATGGCAAGGGCGGCAAACGTCACCCGACCTTGTGCGACAATGTCATCATCGGGTCGGGCGCGCAGATCATCGGCCCGATTGTGGTGGGTGAACGCGCCCGCGTCGGCGCCAATGCGGTGGTGACGGATGATGTGCCGGCGGGTGCGACGATGATCGGGCTGAAAGCGCGTTCAACCCTCGTCCCGGCGGAGGAGTGGATCAAGGACTTCATTCCTTACGGCACCCCGTGCGATGATCCGCCTTGCGACGATCAGGGCCGCCCGCGCCGCGATTGCGTGGAAAAGCTGGAGGCGGAAATCGCCGCCTTGCGCGTAGATATGGCGGCGATGAAGGCAATGCTGGCTGAACGCAGCGCGCCGGTTGAGGGCGAAACGCCCTTGAAAAGCGGGACGGCGGATTGAACACAGGCGCGCAAATCCCCGGCCTTGCCGGACAGGTGGTGGCGTTTCCAGACCGCGCCGCAGCGCAAATCGGGTTTGAGCGCGCGGAATTGCAGCGTATTCTTGATCTCTATGGCCGGATGGTCGCCGCCGGGCAGTGGCGCGATTATGCAATGGATTTTGATCGCCACGCCGCAACCTTCGCCGCCTTTCGCCGCGCCGCGGAACGTCCGCAAGCGCGGCTGGAAAAGCGCCCCGCGCTGCGCGGCAAGCAGGGGATGTGGACGCTGTTTGGTGAACACGGTCAGGTGCTCAAACGCGGGCACGATCTGGCAGGCGTCCTCGCCCCGATGGAGCGGCGGCTGTTGAAGGCAGTGGATTAGGCGGCAAAAAACCGCCTCAGCGCCGCCGATACAAGAATGCCACTGTGACGATCGAGGGCATGATCAGGCCCTTGAGATAGGACAGCGGATGGCGACCGATTGTGAAGTCTGCCTCCACCATCCCGAAATGAGCCCAATAGTGGGTCACGATCAGGCTGCCGATGCTGAACCACATCGTCCAAAGCGCAAATCGCTTCCCCAGAACCACAAGGGAGAGGCTCGCAATGATTCCCACGCGCAGGGCTGCCTGCACGCAATTATAGAGCGCGTCGCTGGTCTGATCATGCCCACGCACGAAATCAGTCAGCATCGTGATGTGGTAAAAAATAAACAGGCTTGCCAGCGCAAGGATGATCAAGCGCTGGGCCAAATGTGGCGGGTTTTTGGGCAGAGCGGTAAGAGTGTTCATTGGCCGTGCCTCCCGCCGCATCGTCTGATGATCGGAGAGCGTCATTTAGTGTATTGCTGTGTCAATACACTAAATGACGTGGTCAGTGGACGGTCCAAAAAAAGGGACCTATATACATAACTAGCCAAAAATAATTTGACGAGTGCGAAAAATCTGGCTAGTTAGGTTTCATGACCGACAAGCTCGAAACCATCAGCCTGTATCAATTCTTCCAGCGCTTCCCGAATGAGGAAGCTGCACGGCAGTATTTCGAGCGCAACCGCTGGAACGGCGAGGCCCATTGCCCTCACTGTGGCAGCCTGTCGGTCGCCGAAGTCAAAGATCACAAGCCCATGCCTTACCGCTGCCGCGATTGCCGCAAGCATTTCAGCGTGCGCACCGGCACTGTGTTGGCCGAAAGCCGCCTTCCGCTGCACAAGTGGCTTATGGCGATCTACATGATGACCACGGCCCGTAAGGGCATCCCCTCAACCCAGATGGCCCGCGAACTCGGCATCACGCAAAAGTCCGCTTGGTTCCTCGCCCAGCGCATCCGCGAAACTTGGCTTTCCAAGGCTGGCGATGATGACATGGGCGCTCAAGTCCAAGTCGATGAAACCTATTTCGGCGGCAAGGAAATGAACAAGCACGCCAGCAAAAAGCTTCGCGCTGGTCGCGGCACCGTTGGCAAGACTGCCGTGATCGGCATCCGTGGCGAAACCGGCAACGTCCGCGCCCAAATCATCCCGAACACCAAGATCAGCACCCTACAGGGTTTCATCCGCGACAACGCGCCGGAAGGTGCTTTGGTCGTCACCGATCAGCACGCGGGCTACGTCGGCATCGCCAGCCACGGCTACCGCCATGTCAGCGTCAATCATTCGGTTGGCGAGTATGTCCGCGAAATGGCGCACACCAACGGCATTGAAAGCTTCTGGGCGCTTCTCAAGCGCGGCCACTACGGCATCTATCACTACATGAGCGCGAAGCATCTGCACCGCTACGTCAACGAATTTTCCTTCCGCCACAACACTGCCCAGATTGGAACGATGGGCTTCATTGATCGCACCGTTGGCCGCATGATCGGCAAGCGCCTCACCTACAAGGGTCTCATCAATGCCTAAAGACGACAAGATCATCGAACCGATTAACGCTGACTTTGACACTGTAGCCGCCGCCATGGTGAGCGTGGCGGATCCGCAAAAACCACTCAGCGCCACCCACCGAGGAATCTTGCCAATCGGCGGGCTTCAGCTTGAGTGCTACGTCCTAGAAGACGGTCGTCGCGTGTTCGCAAAGCGCGGAATGGCGCGTGCCCTCGGGTTAAAGTCTGAGGGCGGCAACGCATTCCTGAAGACGCTTAGCGGCAACCGCCTCGGATCCGAGATCAGCGAAGAACTACGTGAAAATCTCGAAAACCCTATTGTTTTCAATATTTCTGGTGCGGATCCAGGGCACGGTTATGAGGCGGAAACTCTTGTTGATGTGTGTAAGGCTGTCGTCAGGGCTGATGATGCGGGTAAGCTTCTAGATACCCAGAAGCCAATTGCTGCGCAGGCGCGAGCGATTGTAAACGCCCTTGCCAAAGTCGCAATTGTTGCACTGATTGATGAAGCAACAGGATACCAAACCGAGCGAAGCCCCGATGCGCTTCGCTTGCTTGTCCAAGCTTACATTGAAAAGGAACAGCGAGAGTGGGAAAAAGAGTTCCCAGATGACTTTTATCTCACTCTCAATAAGGTCTATGGATCAGACCCTTACATTTCACGGTCGGGGGGGTCGGTCGTAATTAACAAGCCACAGCACTTTGGTAATTTCACCAACAAATATGTTTATGGCCCGCTTGAAAACGGGGAAGTTCTTAAGGAGCTTCAGCGTCTTAATCCAAAGCTTGAGGCAACTGGAACGCGCAAAGAGAAACTGCATCAATTTCTGAGCAAGGGCTACGGGCTAGAAAAGCTTCGGGAACAGCGTCAGGAAGTGCTTACTATGCTTAAGCTTTCCGATGATATCGATGACTTCAAGAGACTATACGAAAAGCGCTTCGGCCCGATGAACGATCAGTGGAGCTTCTTTTTCGCAGACGAGAAGAAGCGATAGGAATTTGTCTGGCGTTGAAATTGATCGTTATCCATTTGACCGCGCACCCAGAATCCATGATTAGCGAGCGCGATCATGGTCCAAAAAGCAATTACCTTTAGCGGCGCGCAATACCCGATTGAGCACCTTGGCAGTTTCCGTGTCGTAGTGGTGACGTGACCCCCTGCTTTCCATCCAAGAATGATTAGAGTCCGGCCCTGATGGAAGGACGGACGATGAAGCGATCACGGTTTACAGAAGAGCAGATTATTGGGGTTTTGCGGGAAGCGGAGGCGGGTGCGAAGACGGC
>JBGSKN010000141.1:0-1630 GCA_041741215.1 Erythrobacter sp.
GCTGGCTCAGGCGCGTGAGGCCCGCGCCAGCCTTGCCGCGCGCGCCGAAAACGAGGAGCTGCGCCGCAGCGAAATGGCGCGGATTTCGGGCGAACGCTTCCAGTGCCCGCCCCCGCTGCTGGGCGAAAAGTTCGGCTTTGACGAAGGCGATCTTGCCCCGGCCGCCGACGAATCGACCGAACTGGAACGCCTTACCGCCGCGCGTGAACGGATCGGGCCGGTCAACCTTGTCGCCGTTGATGAGCTTGCGCGGATCGAGGCGGAACACGGCAACAGCGCGCACGAACAGGCCGAACTGGTCGAGGCCATCTCCCGGCTGCGCGGTTCGATCGGCAGTCTCAACCGCGAAGGCCGCGAACGCCTGCGCGCCGCCTTCGAGGAGGTGGACGGGCATTTCCGCGTGCTGTTCACCCGGCTGTTCGAAGGCGGGCAGGCGCATCTGGCGATGATCGACAGCGACGATCCGCTGGAGGCAGGGCTGGAAATCTACGCCCAGCCGCCGGGCAAACGGTTGCAATCGCTCTCGCTGCTATCGGGCGGCGAACAGGCGCTGACGGCAACGGCGCTGATCTTTGCGCTGTTCCTCACCAACCCCGCGCCGATCTGCGTGCTCGATGAAGTCGATGCGCCGCTGGACGACGCCAATGTCGAACGCTTCTGCGACCTGCTCGATTCGATGGTGCGCACCACCAACACGCGTTACCTGATCGTCACCCACAACGCGGTGACGATGAGCCGGATGCACCGATTGTTCGGGGTGACGATGGCCGAACGCGGCATCTCGCGGCTGGTCAGTGTGGATCTGGGCGAAGCTGCGCTGCTGGCTGCGGCGTAGTGGCGGGGGTTGACATAATAGTTTTTGTAGTTACATTAATTGAAGTGAGGGCAGTGCCTGTCACCTGCGCCAGTCAGTAGCTGGCAATGTATGGAAAGGATCGTGATGTTCTGATGTAACCCTGAACCGGAGGCTGCGTTGACGAAGATTTCTATCGAGTATGACGAAGCCAAACGTCTCAAGATTTTAGAAGAACGTGGATTGGATTTTCAGGATGCCCCAACGGTGTTTGCCGGCGTTCACGCGCAAATTGAAGATGCGCGTAAGGATTATGGCGAGGTGCGCTACAGGGTGTGGGGTTTTCTGGAAGACCGCAGGGTCTGTCTGGTTTGGACTCCACGTGGGAAAAACCGACGGATCATCACGATGATGCACGCACATGAGCAAGAACACGAAGCCTATTTCAGAGCCCTGGATTGATCCGGACGACGAAGATGTTGTCTGGACAGAGGAAATGTTCCGCGCTGCGGCGATATTTCGCGGCGAAGAACTCCTCCGCCCGGCGACTGGCAAGCTTGGCCCGAACGGTGTGGTCGGCCGCCCGCCATCGGCCAATCCCAAACAGCAGGTAACGCTGCGGCTCGATCCCGATGTGCTGGAGAAGTTCCGCGCCACCGGCAAGGGGTGGCAATCGCGCATCAATGCAGAATTGCGCAAGGCTTTGGGGATGTAGCCCTAAGCCTCCAGCGCGCTCGCCAGCCTTGTGCGGATCGATTTGAGCGCGGCGATGGTCTCGGCCATGTCGGGGCCGTCGCTAACCATCAGCCGCACGCCGGGGGCCTCGTCGCCCGGTTC
>JBGSKN010000142.1:0-3110 GCA_041741215.1 Erythrobacter sp.
ATCGTCTCGGATGCAGAAATGGATGAATTGGTGGAGAACGGCCTGATGGAACGCCAGCTTGTAACCGGCATTGCGCATGACAAGAACGAAGCCAAGGTCATCCTGACCCGCGTGCCCGACCGGCCCGGCGCGGTGGCGAACATCTTTGAACCGCTGGCGGCGGCCAGCATCAATGTCGACATGATCATCCAGAACGTGGGCCGCGACAAGGGTGAGACCGACGTGACCTTCACCGTGCCGCAAGCCGATCTGGCGCGCGCGCAGGCGCTGCTCGAAGATCGCCGCGACGCGATCGGTTTCAACCGCATCATCACCGACAGCAAGATCGCCAAGATCAGCGTCGTGGGCGTCGGCATGAAAAGCCATGCGGGCGTTGCCAGCACGATGTTCCGCTCACTGTCCGACCGGGGTATCAACATCCAGGCAATCTCGACCAGCGAGATCAAGGTCAGCGTAATGATCGACGAGGACGAGACAGAGCTTGCCGTGCGCGTTCTGCACACCGCCTATGGGTTGGATGCAGTTAGCTGACGAGCGCGCCGCCCCGTCCGAATTAACCATTCCCGGTAACGCGGCTTTTACTTCTTCGACCGGACTGTGCCCGCTCTCCCCCGAGAGCGAAAGGCGCATATCATGGCCATCAAGGCCCATCTCGATCCATCAATATCCGGCGACACCCAGCGCGCTGCTCCCCGGCGCCAATTGCGGCTGGAAACCAGTGGTTTTGCGCCGGACGCGGGTGAGGCCAATGTTACCATCCACAATATCTCGGCCACGGGGCTGCTGCTGGAAACCGGGCTGGATCTGACGCAGGGCGAGCGGCTCACGCTTGACCTGCCCGAAGCCGGGGCGGTCATGGCGGTGGTGGTGTGGAGCAGCGAACGCTTGTTTGGCTGCACGTTTGAACAGCCGCTTGGCCCGGCGGCGCTGGCTGCGGCGCAATTGCAAGGGTTTGCGCCCGAATCCGCTGCGACGCAAAGCCGTTCGGCTGAGCCGGCGATCGGCCAAGGCGACGCGCTCGGCCCGCGATTGAACCGATTGCGGCGCGAGGCGGGGCTGACGCTGTCCGATGTCGCTGCGGTGCTGGGGGTGAGCAAGCCGACGGTCTGGGCGTGGGAAAAGGGCAAGGCCCGCCCGCTGCCCGAACGGCTGGATGCCATCGCGGCAACATTGGGTGTGCCGCCTGAAACGCTGGCCGAAACTCCCGCCTCGCCCGGAAACGCAAGCGCGGTGATCGAGGAATGCCGCACCCGTATCGCGGAGGTCTGCCGCACCACAGTCAGATCGGTGCGAATTATGATAGACCTGTAATTCCAAAGCTCGATGAGCTTGACTCACCGGGCTTTGGTTAAGCCCGTGCGGCACCTGAGCATTTCCAGCGCGGGGATAGCGTTAGCATCTTAGCGCGCTGGTATAATCAAGCACACTCATTTCGTCGTAAATAATAATCGAAAACACGCCCAAACGACATGAATCGCTGGTTCAGTTGAAAAACATGGTAAACGACATCTGCAGATGATTCGTTTTTTAGTCAGTCACATTTACAAAACTAACCAAAATATTGCCATTTATGTCAGCAATAGCGGATTTGTTGTTTTTGGTTAGGTTCATTTGACTAACAAACTTACTTTGCAGGTTGCGGTTGTTAGGCTGTGTTTGGACTGCGGGGCATTTTTGGCATGAAAATCGGGTTGAGTGATGTGGAAGGCCGCGTGTTGCACGGCCTGCTGGAGGAAACCTCAAGCGACATTGTTATCAGGCTGGACCGGAACGGGTTCATCCTCCACGCCTCGGCCAACATGGCCGATCTCGGCTTCGATTTTTCCGCTGCGTTGCTGCTCCCGCACATTACCGACCTGGCTGAACGCGATCACGCATCGTTTCTGGGCGAACACGTCGCTGCCGGGCTTGTCGGGCAGGCGCAGGGCGGGTGGGTCGAGTTCCCGGTGATTACCTGCACCGATCGCGAAACCTGCCGCGAGGCGGATTGCCAGCGCTGGTATGCGCTCAGCCTCAGGCCCGTTTTTGGCGGCACCGGCGCTGTCGAAGGCGCGCTGTGCCTGATGCGGTCGGTGCAACAATTGCGCAGCCTTGAAGGCGAATTGCACGCCCGCACCGTCACTGATCCGCTGACCGGGCTCGCCAACCGACAGGCGTTCTGCGCCAGCCTGCGGCGACATCTCGCGGGCGGGGGCGGGCAGATGGTCACGGTGCTGGCGATCGACGCAATGCGCGCGCTGCTGCTGCGTTATGGTCAACGCACCGCCGATGAAGTGCTGTGGGGGTTTGCCCGGTTCCTCGAAACAATGGCGCTGCCGGGGCACGAAATAGCACAGCTGGATGGCGAGCGGTTCGGCGTGTTGCTGCCCGAAATGGCATCGCGCCATGCGCGTGAATGGGCCGAGGATGTGGTGCAGACCTTTTCCGCGCTGGCCGCACCCGTATCGGCCAAGGCACCGCAATTGACCGCCAGTGCAGGGCTGGCGCGGGTCGAATGCACGGTCGACTGGACATTGCGCGAGGCGGAGCTGGGCCTGGTGCTGGCGCGCGCGGCGCTGCACTTCGATGCGGAAGGCATCCGTGAGGACCGCTGGGGCGGGACACTTGCGCGCCACCGTTGGGCTGTGCAGGTAGCGCGCCAGCGGCGTGACCGCGAGCTCGGTGTGCACCGTGCGGTGGTATTCCTGTTCCACCCAGGCCTGGGTCGCTTCGTTGAGCAACTCCAGCGTCAAGGCCTGCTCGCCCTCGAGCATGGCCATCAGGCGGCCCTCCACGCGCCCCCAGAACGACTCCTGCTTCGCGTTCTGGTACGGGCTGTAGGGCAGCGTGGTCTGGTGCACGATACCGAGCGTGGCCAACCCGGTGGTGACCTCCTCGCTGAGCATGGCCGCACCGTTGTCGGTCATCAGCGCGCGCGGCAGACCGCGCTTCATGAACGCCTGGCTCAGCCCGTGCACCAGGCTGTGCGCCGTCTCGTCGAGGTACCACTGCAGGTGGCAGACCAGGCGCGATCGGTCGTCGATGACGCCCAGCAACATCGGCTTGATCCACGTGCCGGCGCGGGTGAGCACCTTGCGCGGGGTGTGGTGGAAGTCCAGGTGCCACAGGGC
>JBGSKN010000143.1:0-3568 GCA_041741215.1 Erythrobacter sp.
CACCAGATTGAACGGGTCTTCCACCCCGCCAGCGAGCAATGTTTCGCGCGTCTGGATGATGGGATCGAACTTCGCCAGCAGGTCAACCGTGGCGGGGGCGGTGATGGTTTCAGTCATGGAAGCGGCCCTTATCAGCTATCCTGCAGCTTGTGCACTGCGCCGATAAGCTGACCCCAGTTTTCAATTTCGGCCTGCTGGTTCATCGAGATGATGATGTCGAATTCATCCTCGATCGCGGCGACGAAATCCATCACTGTCAGGCTGTCGAATTCAAGGTCGCCAGCAAAGGTGGTCGCATTGTCGACCGCGATGCCTTTCTTGTTGAACGGTTCGAGCAGGGTGCGGATGCGTTCTTCGACTTCGGACGCGTTCATGGCGGATGGTGCTTTCGTTGCGCGGGCCCTTAGAGATAAGCCCAATGATATGCGATTGCAAAACGGCGGATGATGCAGATTGTCAAGGTTTCGGCGTTGTGCCGTGCTGATTTGGGCGCCGGCCTTGGGTCAGAACCTTAACCCGGCAGCAGGTCGCGCACCGCGGTCATGAACGGGCTGATCGACACCGGTTTGGACAGGTAGCCCGCCGCGCCCGCCGCTCGGATGCGTTCTTCATCGCCCTTGGCCGCGAACGCCGTCACCGCCAGAACCGGGATCGCGCACAGCGTCCGGTCAGCCTTGGCCGCTTCGATCAGGTCGACCCCCGATACCCCGCCCAATTGAATGTCCATGATGATAAGATCGGGTGCAATCGCGCGCGCGGTTTCCAGCACCTTGTTGCCATCGGCCACAGGCTCTACGTCAAACCCGTTGGCGCGCAGCACATCGCAGAACAATTTCCGGTTGAGGTCATTGTCCTCGACAACCATGATCCGCTTTGTCACTGCTCGCCCCGCATTCGCTCAGCCCTACGACTAACCTTGCCTAAAGGACAGGACAATCCCGCTTCGCAGCCGCCCGGAACCGATTAACCCGCAGACGCTGGCGCTGGCCGCGCTTGGCTGGGTGCTCGAAGGCGAGGATCGCGCGCTGCGTTACCTTGATATCACCGGGCTTGATCCCGATACACTCAGGGCCGGGCTTGGCGATCCTGCAATCCTCGCCTCGGCGCTGGAGTTTCTCACCAATCACGAACCCGATCTGATCCGCGCCGCAGAGGCACTGGCTGTTACGCCAGAGGAACTTGTCGCCGCCAAGGATCTTTTGCTTTCATGACCCGCCCGCTGATTATCTCCGATTGCGACGAAGTGCTGCTGCACATGGTCGCCCCGTTCAAGGATTGGCTGGAGGCGAGCCAGGGGGTCAGCTTCCAGCTTGAAGGCCACAATTTTGCCGAGGCGCTGCGCTGGCAGCAAAGTGGCACCTTGCTGGAACCGGCCGATATCTGGCGGATGCTGCGCGAATTCTTCGACAACGAGATGGATAGCCAGTTGCCGATCGCAGGCGCGGTGGAGGGGATCAACACGCTGGCCGAACGCGCCGATGTGGTGATCCTAACCAACCTCGTCGATGGCCACCGCGATGCGCGCGCTGCGCAGCTCGCAGCGGTCGGCATCAATGCCCGCGTGTTCACCAATCAGGGGCCCAAAGGCCCGGCGCTGAAGGCGATCATCGATGAATATGCGCCCACCCGCGCGCTGTTTATCGATGATCTGGCGCAGCACCACGCCTCGGTTGCCGAGAGTGCGCCGCAGGTCACGCGGCTGCATCTGTGTGGCGAACCGATGATCGCCCACGCGATTGATTGCGCGCACAAGGCAGGCCATGCAGAAGCCCGGATTGACCGCTGGGACGAAGCTTTGCCCTGGCTGCTTGAACGGTTGGAGAACTGATATGACCATTGCTGCAAAACTGGCCGAACACGGCATTACCCTGCCCAAGGCCGCCGCGCCGGTTGCCAGCTATGTGCCGGTGGTGGTGCATGGCGGTTTTGCCCATGTTTCGGGCCAGTTGCCGTTTGTCGATGGCGTTTTGATGAAGGGCCGCCTGGGCGAGGATGTCAGCGTGGCCGAGGGTCAGGCCGCCGCGCGCGCCTGCGCGCTGATGATCGTCGCGCAATTGGACGCCGCTGGCCTGCTTGAGCGGGTGGAGCGGGTGGTGAAGCTCGGCGCGTTCATCAACTGCACCGGCGATTTCACCGATCAGCCCGAAGTCGCCAATGGCGCGTCCGATCTGATGGAGCAGGTGTTCGGGCCTGCGGGCAAGCACGCCCGCGCCGCTGTCGGCGTTCCCGCCCTGCCGCGCGGCGCGGCGGTGGAGGTGGATGCGATTGTCGCGCTGAAAGCATGAGCGAACGCCGTGCCCCTGATTGGCTGACCCGCTGGGAATATGCCCATCGAGGGCTGCATTCACCGGGCGTGCCGGAAAATTCGCTCGCCGGGGCAGAGGCGGCGATTGCGGCGGGCATGGGGATCGAATGTGATATCCAGCGCAGCAGTGATGATCATCCGATGGTGTTTCACGACTGGGCGCTTGACCGGCTGACCGGCACAGCGGGCCCGACCGAGGGCCGCACGGCGGACGAGCTTGAAACGCTTGGCCTGCTTGGCACCGACCAGCACCCGCTGCGTCTGGCAAAATTCCTCGAAGTGGTGGCTGGCCGCGCGCCGCTGCTGATCGAGATCAAGTCACGGCGCGGTTATGACGCGGAATTCACGTGTCTTTATGTTGCCCGATTGCTGGCAGACTATACCGGCGATCATGCCGTGATGAGCTTCGATCCGCGGGTTGCCCGGTGGTTTCGCAACAATTCGCCCGCAACGCCCTGCGGTCTTGTGATGCGCGAAGATGAACATGGCCACACGCAGACGGGCTGGCAGCGGCGGCTGGCGTTGTGGATCGCCAAGCCTGATTTCCTTGCTTACCACATCGCCGCGTTACCCAGCCGCTGGGTGGCCGGTTTGCGCGCCAAGGGGATGCCGGTGCTGACCTGGACGGTCAACTCGCCCGAAACGCGGGCGCGGGCGCTGATCCATGCCGATGCGCTGATTGCTGAGGGGGCAGGGCTGGTGTGAGCGCGCCTGAACTGACCGTCCGCCTTGCACCTTCGGTCGGCAGCTTTGACCGCGATCAGTGGAACGCGCTGGGCGGCACGGATAACCCGTTCGTTTCCCACGAATTTCTGACCGCGATGGAGGATTCGGGTTCGGTCGGCCCCGGCACCGGGTGGGAACCTGCGCCAATCGCGATCACCGATGATGCGGGGCGCTTGCTTGCCGCCATGCCGTCATACGCCAAGGGACACTCGCAGGGCGAATATGTGTTCGATCATGCCTGGGCCGATGCCTGGCAGCGCGCGGGCGGGCGTTATTACCCCAAGCTGCAAATCGCCGCGCCGTTCACGCCTGCAACCGGGCCGCGGCTGTTGCTGAGCGATCCGGCGCTGGCCCCGCACTTGCTCAAGGCGGCGGAAATGGTGTGCGCACAGAACGCGATGTCATCGGCCCACGCGACCTTCATCGCGCCCGAACAATTGCCGCTGTTCGAGGACGCGGGCTGGATGATGCGCAGCGATATCCAGTTCCACTGGCTCAATCGCGACTATGCCAGCTTTGACGATTTCCTTGGCGCGC
>JBGSKN010000144.1:0-6570 GCA_041741215.1 Erythrobacter sp.
GTGTGATCGGCGCAGGCCAGCGTCACCGCATCATCGCCGATCAACCCCGCACCGCGATCAACCAGCGCCAGCGCAAGGCTTGATTTGCCGCTGCCCGGCGGGCCTGCGATCAACAGCGCGCGGCCTGCAATCACCACCGCGCTGGCCTGCATCACAATCGCCGCCGTGCCGGTCATGGGGCCGCCGGAAGCCGCAATCGCAGACAGGCACCGCGTCCGCCATCGGAGCGGGCATCTGCGGTCAGCGCGCCATCATGGGCTTCTGCAATCGCGCGGCCAATGGCAAGGCCAAGCCCGGAATGGTTGCCGAAGCTTTCGCCCTCGGGCCGGTCTGAATGGAACCGGCGAAACACATCTTCGCGGCGTGCGGGCGCGATCCCCGGCCCATCGTCGCACACTTCGGCAATCACCTGCCGGTCGATGGTGCGGATCGATACCATCACCACGCCTTCGGGCGGCGAAAAGGATACCGCATTGTCGAGCAGGTTTTCCGCCACCCGTTCCAGTTGCATCGGCACGCCCATCACGATGTGCGGCCCACGGTCGCAATCCAGCACCAGCTGGCGCCCGGCATTCATCGCGCGCTGGTCACGGCTGCGGATCAGGTTTTTGAACAATTCGCAAAGATCGACCCGTTCTAGCGTGGCGCGGCTGATTTCGGCATCGACCCGGCTGGCGGCGGCGATTTCGGTCACCAGCCGGTCAATCCGGCGCACGTCATGCGCGGCGATCCGGGTCAGTTCTTCGCGCAGCGCAGGGTCTTCGACGCGCGGCAGCGATTCGATTGCGCTGCGCAGCGATGCCAGCGGGTTCTTGATTTCATGCGCGACATCGGCGGCAAAGCTGTCAACCGCGTCGATCCGCTGCCGCAGCGCGCCGGTCATGTCCGAAACGGTGCGGGCAAGCAGTCCGATTTCATCGCGGCGCTGCGGCAGGCGCGGCACTTCGACCTTGCGTTCACGCCCCTGACGCACCTGCACCGCCGCCCTGGCAAGTTGACGCAGCGGGGTGACGATGGTGCGCGCCAGGAACAGCGACAGCAGCGCCGATGCCGCCATGACCAGCAGCATCGCAACCCCCAGCGTCGAGCGTGCCTCGCGCACCCGATCGGTGATGTCGACCGCGTTGCGCACCGTCAGCAAGGTTGCGCCCTGCAATCCGACCGGGGCGGCAGCGGTGATGACCGGGGTGCCATCGCGCCAGTCATACAGGCGCACCTGCGACAGGCCGAGTTCGCGCGCGCGCGCCAGTTCGGGCCAGGCATCGGCGTTGTCCGCTTCGGGTTCGGTGTAATCCTTCACCGGCTCGGCGCTGACGATGGTGTCGACCGTGCGATCAAGCCAGCGGGCCAGGCGCTGTTCCCAGTCATCATCGCTGATATCGTTGAACCGGAATGCCGGATCGGCGAGCGCGAAACTGTCGGCGGCAAGCTTGCCTTCGGCATCGAACATGCGCATCCGCAACCGCTGTTCCTTGCCGATCTGCACCAGCAGCGCATTCTGCCGTTCACGCGATGCGCCCGCCAGTGCCTCGGCTGTGATCTGCGCTTCGATCCGGGCGAGCTTGAAGCGTTCGTTGATCAATTGCGTGCGGTAGCCATCCAGATAGAACAGCCCGCCGCCCATGATCAGCAGGGGCAGGATGTTGACGATCAGGATCCGCGCGGTGAGCCCAAACCGCCCGTTGGCAGTCAGCTGTTCGCCGCCCGCTGCCTGCCGCCGCCTGTCAGCCATCGGTGAAACTGTAACCCGCGCCGTACAGCGTATCGATCGCATCGAAGGTCGGATCGACCACCCTGAACTTGCGCCGCATCCGTTTGATGTGACTATCGACGGTGCGATCATCGACGAAGACATCGTCGGGATAGGCCGCGTCCATCAACTGGTTGCGGCTTTTGATAACGCCGGGGCGGATTGCCAGAGCCTCAAGGATCAGGAATTCGGTGACAGTAAGGCTGACGCTTTTGCCGTCCCACGCAATGTGGTGGCGCGCCGGGTCCATGAACAGCCGCCCGCGCGACATGCTTGCCAATGGGGGTTCTGCTGAAACGCCGGTCGCATCGCCGACCGCCACCGGATCGGCGCGGCGCAGGATCGCGCGGATGCGGGCGATCAGCAGGCGCAGGCTGAACGGTTTGGCGATGTAATCATCCGCCCCCAGTTCCAACCCGGCTTCTTCGTCGTTTTCATCATCCTTGCTGGTCAGGAAGATCACCGGCAACGGCGAATGTTCGCGCAGTTGCCGCAGCAGCTCCATCCCGTCCATATTGGGCATCTTGACGTCGAACACCGCAAGATCGGGCGGATTATCAAGCAGCGCCTTCAGCGCGGTTTCGCCGTCGGAATAAATCCGCGTGGCGAAGCCTTCGGCCTGCAAGGCAATCGAGACAGTTGTGAGGATGTTGCGATCATCATCCACCAGCGCGATCTGCACCGCGCGTTGTTCTGCGCTGATCGCTTCGGGCGGGGGAACAGGATCGTCACAGGTGCTGTCGGACATGGCCCCATCCTTTACGCCGCCGACGCCGCTTCGCACAAGCGCCAGAGCATTTTCGACCCATTCCGGTGCGCGGTGCGATTCATTTCGCCGGGGTTGCATACGTATGCGACGGTGCTAGGCGACATCCGGGATCGCCGCGAGGGATTCGCTGCGGTTTGCGGCCCCGCTGCTTTGCCACTTGAACACCCGATTGCCTCGTCCAGGAGATATGACGTTGACCTCGCTCGCACACCCGCTGTCCGCCCAGAACATTGTGACCCGCGCGCGCCTGCACGCCAATCTTGGCACCCCGGCGCTGGTCGAGCACGCATTGGCGAAGGGCGAAGGCAAGCTGACCCGGCACGGCGCGCTGCTGGTGGAAACGGGCAAGTTCACCGGGCGCAGCGTCAAGGACAAGTTTATCGTGCGCGACGCCGCGACCGAAGACACGATCAACTGGGGCAGCATCAACCAGCCGATGAGCCCTGCGCATTTCGCCGCGCTCAAGGCCGATTTCCTCGCCGCGCTTGAAGGGCAGGATGAACTCTACGTCGCTGATCTGTTCGGCGGATCGCAGCCCGAATACCGCGTCAATGTTCGGGTCATCACCCAGATGGCATGGCACAGCCTGTTTGTGCGCACGCTGCTGGTGCGCCCCACGGCGGAGGAACTGGCTAGCTTCGCGCCCGAATATACCATCATCACCTTGCCGAGCTTCAAGGCGAACCCCGAACGCCACGGCTGCCGCAGCGATACGGTGATTGCGGTCAGCTTTACCGAAAAGCTGATCCTGATCGGCAACACCGAATATTCGGGCGAGATGAAGAAGGGCGTGTTCGGCCTGCTGAATTACCTGCTGCCCGCGCAAGGCGTGATGCCGATGCATTGCAGCGCCAATATCGGGGCCGACGGCAAAAGCGCGATTTTCTTCGGCCTGTCGGGCACCGGCAAGACCACACTTTCCGCCGATGCCAGCCGCACGCTGATCGGGGATGATGAACATGGCTGGTCGGACACCGCCGTGTTCAATTTCGAAGGCGGCTGTTATGCAAAGATGATCAACCTGTCGGAGGAAGGCGAGCCGGAAATCTACGCCACCACGAAGATGTTCGGCACGATCCTCGAAAACGTGGCGATGGACGAGGAGACGCGCGATCTCGATTTCACGGATTCGCGCAAAACCGAAAATACGCGCGGCGCATACCCCATCGAGTTCATCCCCAATTCCAGCGACAAGAACCTTGGCCCGGCACCGTCAAACGTCATCATGCTGACCGCCGATGCGTTCGGCGTTCTGCCTCCGATTGCGCGGCTGACGGCGGATCAGGCGATGTATTATTTCCTCAGCGGTTATACCGCCAAGGTGGCCGGCACCGAAATCGGCGTGACCGAGCCTGAGGCGACCTTCAGCACGTGCTTCGGCGCAGCTTTCATGCCGCGCCACCCCAGCGTTTATGGCAATCTGCTGAAACAGCGCATAGCCAAGGGCAATGTGCAGTGCTGGCTGGTCAACACCGGCTGGACCGGAGGCAAATATGGCACGGGCAAGCGGATGCCGATCAAGGCGACCCGCGCGCTATTGAACGCGGTGCTCGATGGCAAGATGGACAGTGTGGAGTTCCGCAAGGACGCCAATTTCGGGTTTGACGTGCCGGTGTCCGTGCCCGCGCTGGCCGATGCGGGGCTGGATCAGACCATCCTCGATCCGCGCAGCACCTGGGCGGAAGGGGGCGAATATGATGCCACCGCGGCAAAGCTGGTGCAGCTGTTCATCGCCAACTTTGCGCAATTTGCCGATTACGTCGATGAAGGCGTGCGGCGCGCGGCACCGGGGCTGGTTGCGGCGTAACGCACTGGCTTTGCGTGCCATCATGGCGTAATCTTGCTGGCGGAATATGGCGCATCAACAGCATCAATGGGAGACCGGCATGAGCATTCTCGACGGGATTTTGAAGAACATCGGCGGCGCGCCCGATGATGTCGCCAATCTGGCCGCCAAGGTCGGGCTTGATCCGGCGATGGTGGAAAAGGCAATCGCGACGCTGGGCAAGACCCATCAGATGGACGGTGACACCGTGACGCTGGCGGCGGAAAAGACCGGGATCAGCCCGGACGCCCTGAACCAGATCGTTGCCGCGATTGGCGGCGAAGGCTCGCTGGCCAACTTTGCCTCGATCCTAGACAGTGATGGCGATGGCAACCCGCTCAACGACATCATCGGCATGGCCAAGGGGCTGTTCGGCAAAAGCTGATGGCGGGGCGGGGCGGGCCTGTCTTTCAGACCTTCCCCCGCCCGGTCAGAATGAATAGCGGATGCCCGCGAGGAAATTGACGGTTTCAAAATCGTCGGACACGTTCGCGTTGAAGGCATTATTGGTGCCTTCAAAAAACCGGCGCTCAAAATCGACCCCGTCGACGCGCTGGTATCGAACCCTTGCGTCGATGGCCAGATTCTTGTTCAGATCAAACCGCAGGCCTGCGTCGGCCTGGTAAACAAAGCGCGTATCATCGGAAATGGCCCGGAATGATGCGGTGTTTGAATCGGGCAGAAGATAGACGATATCTGCATCAATATCGGCAACGCCAATGCCCGCTCCGATAAAGGGCACAAGCCGCTGCTTGTCTTTGAAAAGCAGATCGGCCTGAACGTTGGCGGTGAAGGTCTGGACTTCGGCATCACCCGAAAACCCCCGGCTGGCGCCGTTGAAACTGCCGCCTGAAACATCGGGGTTGGTATAGCTGTATTCGATTTCAAAACTGGGCTGGATTACGCCAAGGATGCGCGTGGGCACCCTGTAGCCGACCGCGCCGGAAAAGGTGACTTCGTTCTGGAACTGCGTGTCCACAACCGCTGGCGCACCGGCCACGCCCGGCGAAGGGGCTTGCGGATCCTGCACGCCTTCGAGCCTGAAGTCGCTGGGCAGGGCAACGCCAATCCGTCCCGTAACATACAGGCCGCCATCGGGATCGCTTGACTGTGCGTAAGCAGGAACTGCCGTAATGCCGATGACCATTGCGCCCGAGGCAAGCAAGATGATTCGCGCAAAGCGATGAATAGCTGGGAAGGACATGGGGGCTGTACTCCAATCTGTGTTTGCCGAGGTCAATTTCAGCGTGGCTTTTCTTGCCCCCCATTATGGAGTTCGCTGAAATTCACCTTTGGTTACACTTGGATGCCCGTGCCCTTTATATCAGGAAACGCGGCTGTGATGCCATCAGGCCCCACCGCGCGTTGAAGATTACCCTTTCGCCCCGGCGATATACCGGCTCACCGTGTTTGCCACCACCGATAGCGGCGCGTTGCCGCCCAGCACCACGGCGGTGTTGAACGCCTTGAAATCATACCGCGATCCCAGTTCCGCCTGCGCGCGCGCGCGTTGGCGCACGATTTCGCTGTGGCCGATCTTGTAGCCGCAGGCCTGCCCCGGCCAGCTGCAATAGCGATCGACCTCGGACGCGACTTCTTCGACCTTGGAACCATTGCGTTCCACGAAGAATTGCCGCCCCTGCTCGCGCGTCCAGCGTTTGGAATGCAGCCCGGTGTCCACCACCAGACGGCAGGCGCGAAAGGCGAGGCTTTGCAGGTATCCCAGCCGCCCGACCTTGAAATCATCATAAGCGCCCAGCTCGTCCGCCAGCTGTTCGCCGTAGAGCGCCCAGCCTTCGGAAAAGGCGTTGAAGGCGAGGATCGACCGGATCAGCGGCAGGCGGTTGGAAAATTCGCCTTCCCACACATGGCCGGGGATGCTCTCGTGGAAGGCAAGGTCGGCCAGGTCATATTTGCGGTGCAGATCGGTGGTGCGCAGGTTGATCCAGAACCGCCCCGGAATGCTGCCATCCTTGCTGCCTGCCCCGCCATAAGCCCCCGGCGCGCCGGGTTCTTCAGCCAGCGGCAGGCGGCGGATTTCCAATGGCGGATCGACCAGTTGGTTGAACGCGCGCGGCAACTGCGATTTGATCCACGCCACGCGGTCATTGATGAAGGCGAAGATTTCCTCGCGCCCCGGATCGCCCTCGGCAAACTTGTAACGCGGATCATCCGACAGCGCGCGCATCCGGTCGCCGACGGTGCCTTGCGTATAGCCGATTTCGC
>JBGSKN010000145.1:0-5552 GCA_041741215.1 Erythrobacter sp.
GCGCGGATCGACTATGCCGAAATCGCTAACAACCCGTTCTTCTGCCCCGACCCCGAAGCCGCCAAGCGCTGGGAAGCCAAGGTGGATGACGCCCGCAAGGCCGGATCATCCCTCGGCGCGATCGTCGAATGCGTCGCCACCGGTGTCCCCGCAGGCTGGGGCGCGCCGATCTATGCCAAGCTCGACAGCGATCTGGCCGCCGCGATGATGAGCATCAACGCGGTAAAAGGTGTCGAGATTGGCGACGGCTTCACCGCCGCGCGCCTGACCGGCGAACAGAACGCCGACCGGATGCGGCCCCCTGAACCTGGGAGCAATGATGGCAAGCCGATATACGCCAGCAACCACGCGGGCGGCACGGCGGGCGGGATTTCAACCGGGCAGCCGGTGGTGTGCCGGGCGGCGTTCAAGCCGACATCGTCGATCCTTACCCCGGTGGAATCGATCAATTCGGCCGGAGAGGCGGTCGAGGTCGTCACCAAAGGCCGCCACGACCCCTGCGTCGGCATCCGCGGCACACCTGTGGTAGAAGCGATGATGGCGCTGGTGCTGGCCGACCACAAACTGCTGCACCGCGCTCAAGTAGCGTAAGCGATAGCGCAACAGGAACGCGCTCAAGTAGCGCAGCGATAGCGCAACAGGAACGCGGGCAGGTGGGGTAAGCGATAGCGCGGCGGCCTCTCAATCCTCGTCCAGTAGTTCCGCTGCGTAGGACGGGGTCAGCCATGCCGTTGCGATATTGGTGATCTGAGTCATCAAGCCGAGGATGAAGAACGCCAACACCTGCCATTCCGACGATTGGTCTGGATACCACAGGCCGTTGTCGGCAAAGTTCCCAAGCAACAGCGCCCACATACCAACGATAGCGCAGGGCACAAACGCGCCGATGGCCATCGACTTCCACGCAATGACGCGCTCGCGTTCGTCGAGCGGGGCGTCACCCCGCTTTGCGTATTCGATAATCACCGTGTGCGTGGACGATGCGATCATCGCGGCGAAAGCCAGGCCCGGACCAAAATGGCCCTGCGCAGTGATCACCAAACCCGCTATGCCAGTCGCCATAAAAATCAGGTTGGCGATGATCGACAAGCGCGGGTTGATACCGGTTTCGGCATTCTGACCTGTTACCGCCATGGCGATCCGATCCATCCGCGTGACCATACCCTTGCCTTTGTAAGCCATCATTCGCGTCCCTTCTGCAATGTCTGTGATAGCGAGGGGAACGGCTCAAACGAAAACAGCAGTTCCACCGACACGCCGAACACCTCGGCAATCGACAGCGCCAGTTCTAGGCTGGGCTTGTAATCGCCCCGTTCCAGAAACCCGATCGTCTGGGGGTTAACCCCCACAGCCTCGGCCAGCTCGCGGCGGGTCATCCCCGCATCAGCCCGAAACATTGCGATTCGATTGTGAATTCCCCTCGTCATGCGCGTCGTTTATGCGATTCGTTGTGATAACGCAACATTTATATTGAATTGCCAATTAAGTTGATATGCTTCGCCCTCCGCTTCAATCGCCTCACTCAATCAATACACGCGCATTAATCGATTGGACGCGCCATCCTGAAAGCGTCATTCTCTCCCCATAGATTGCGCCTCAGGGGCGATTCTGATCAGACAACAGGCAAGAGGAGTAACAAACATGGACGCAAAGACTGGCGAGATGGACGGCTGCCCATTCCACGGCGATGCCGGAACACGCAGCCTGCTGGGCCGCACCAACCGCGATTGGTGGCCCGAAGCGATGCATCTCGATATCCTCACCGAAGGCGGACGCAGCGCCAATCCTTACGGCGAGGATTTCGACTATGCCGAAGCCTTCAACGCGCTCGATTACAACGCGCTCAAGTCCGATCTGACCGCGCTGATGACCGATAGCAAGCCGTGGTGGCCGGCCGATTACGGGCATTACGGCCCGCTGTTCATCCGCATGGCGTGGCACGCCGCAGGCACCTATCGCACCGGGGACGGACGCGGCGGTGCAGGCAGCGGGCAGCAGCGTTTTGCCCCGCTCAATTCCTGGCCCGATAACGGCAACCTCGACAAGGCGCGCCGCCTGCTGTGGCCGAGCAAGCAGAAATATGGCCGCAACATCAGCTGGGCCGACCTGTTCATCCTTGCCGGCAATGTCGCGATTGAAAGCATGGGCGGGCCGGTGTTCGGCTTTGGCGGCGGACGCGCGGATGTCTATGAGCCGGAAAGCGTCTATTGGGGCGCAGAGGATCAATGGGTCAACGAAGGCGTTGCCACCCGCATCCAGCCCAAGGAAGGCATGGCGCTCGAAAACCCGCTCGCGGCGATCCAGATGGGGCTGATCTACGTCAATCCCGAAGGGCCGGGCGGCAATCCCGATCCGCTCGAAAGTGCGCGCGACATGCGCGAAACCTTCGCCCGCATGGCGATGAACGACGAAGAAACCGTGGCGCTGACCGCGGGCGGCCACGCCTTTGGCAAGGCGCATGGCGCGGCCCCTTCGGATAGCTTCAGCGGCGCGCCTGAAAGCGAAGACCTGCACCGGCAGGGCTTTGGCTGGCTGACCGACGAGGCAGAAATTGCGGCGGGCAACATCACCACTTCGGGGCTGGAAGGCAGCTGGTCGAACAACCCGACCGCGTGGAGCCACGATTACTTCCGCATCCTGTTCAAATATGACTTTGAACTGGTGAAAAGCCCGGCTGGCGCGCAGCAGTGGACGCCGATCAATCCCGATCCGGAAGACATGGCCCCCGACGCGCGCGACCCGGACAAGCGCGTGCCGACGATGATGACCACCGCCGACATGGCGCTGAAAATGGACCCGGACTATCGCAAGATATCCGAACGTTTCCTGGCCCACCCCGAACAGCTGGACGACGCCTTCGCGCGCGCATGGTTCAAACTGTGCCACCGCGATATGGGGCCGAAGGTGCGTTACATGGGGCCGGAAGTTCCCGCCGAAACGCTGATCTGGCAGGATCCGGTTCCCGCAGGCTCCGCGCCTTCGGATGCCGAAATCACCCGTTTCAAGACGGCGATCCTGGGTTCGGGCCTCAGCACCGCAGAACTGGTCAAGGCGGCGTGGGCTTCGGCCTCAACCTATCGCAATTCCGACCATCGCGGCGGGGCCAACGGCGCGCGGGTGCGACTTGCCCCGCAAAATGGCTGGGCGGCCAATGATCCCGATGAACTCGCAAAGGTGCTCGGCGTGATCGCGGCGCATCGCGGTTCGCTGTCGATGGCCGATGCCATCGTGCTGGCAGGTTCGGCAGCAATCGAAAAGGCGGCGCGCGATGCCGGGCATGATGTCACCGTGCCGTTCATCGGCGGGCGCGGCGATGCGGGCGACGAACACACCGATGCGGCGAGCTTTGAACCGCTGGAGCCGTTCGCCGATGGCTTCCGCAACTACCTCAAGACCAAGGCATCGGTCCGCACCGAGGAAATGCTGATCGACAAGGCGCATCTGCTGGGCCTGTCGATCCCCGAACTCACCGTGCTGGTCGGGGGGCTTCGCGTGCTCGGCGCGAACAGCGGCAACCGCCCGCACGGGGTGTTCACCGACAAGGTGGGCGTGTTGACGACCGACTTCTTCCGCAATCTGCTGGACATGGGCACCAGGTGGACGCCGGTGGATGGCAGCGGCGATGAGGAATATGTCGGCACCTGCCGCACCAGCGGAGCGGAGAAATACCGCGCCACCCGCGCCGATCTGGTGTTCGGTTCCAACGCAATGCTGCGCGCTCAGGCCGAGGTCTATGCCGAGGCCGGGGCCGAGGGCAAGTTCGTGGCTGACTTCATCGCGGCCTGGAACAAGGTGATGAACGCCGACCGGTTTGACGTCAGCTACGCGAAGTATCACTGAGCGTTTTTACCGCCGTCAAATGATCGATGCAGAGAGGCTCCGGCACCGCCATCACAGTATGGTGGGCCGGGGCCTTTCCCATTTCCAGTGCTCACCCGCGTAATACCGGGGCAGGTTCCACACTCGTCATTCCCTCATCAATGCTTGTAACCGGGCGATAGCCAAGCTCCCGCTGCGCCTTTTCGGTATTCAGCGTCACCTCTACCCCGACTGTCCCGTATTCCTGCGCGCCAATCGGCGCTGCGATTGCTCCGCGGGTAAGGCGTTCGATGGCGCTGCCAACCGCCACCACCGCGCGCACCACCGTGCGCGGCACGGTTTTATCGGGCACTTCAACCCCGGCAGCCTGCAACAGGCGTGACACGAATGTGCGGAATGCGCTGCGTTCCTCATCCGCGATGAAATATGCCTCTCCCGCCTTGCCATGCATCAGCGCCAGAACAATCCCTTCGACCGCGTTGTCGATATGGGTCGTCGATGTGAGATAGGTGCCTCCCGCGATCCAGGCGAGCTTTCCGCTGCGCGCGGCAGCAATCAACTGCGGCAGGGCGGTGGTATCATCACGCCCCCAAACAAAGCGCGGACGCACCGCAATGATCGGCATGGCGGGCGATGACAGGCTCAACGCCATTCGCTCCGCCGCCGCTTTGCTGGCCGAATAACTGCCGGCGAAGCGGGTCGGATAGGGCTGGGCTTCGGTCGCATCCACCAACGTCTTGCCAGACAGCAAGACCGCTTCGGTGCTGATATGCACCGCACGCCCAACGCCCGCCTCGCGCGCGGCGGTAAAGACATTGCGCGTCCCGTTGAGGTTGGTTGCCTGCTGATCGGGTTCATGGATCGCATGACCGGTATCGGCAGCCGCGTGAACCAGCCCGCCACAGCCCGCCATCCCCGAAACAAGGCTCTGGCGATCCAGAATATCGCCGCGAGCCGCCTGTGCCCCCAGCATTTCCACGGCCTGTGCCGAAGCATCGCTGCGGGCAAGCGCAACCACTTCATGCCCATCGGCAACCAGTCGCCGGATAAGGTTGCGGCCAAGATATCCGCTACCGCCAGTTACAAAAATCCGCATTGTCATTCCCTCCCTCGCCCGGATGCCCTGCCGCAAAGGCACGCCGCGCCGCAAAATGCCGGATTGAAGCCACCCGGCGCGAAATCGCGTCAGGCGGGGAGCGCGAGGTGCTTGGCGCCGAACACCGACTGCCAGCTTTCGATTTCCTCCACCACCGCCTCATCGAGCGCGTGCATCAGATCGGCCGCAGCGGCATAGGTCAACGCGGCCCCAGCACCTGACAGCAGCAGCGTCATACGCGCCTCGATCTCTCCGAGCTTTTCTGCAGCGACCCGTGAAATCGCCCCGAAGCGTTCAAAATCACCGAAATAGCGGATACCGGCAAGGTTCGCGCCCAGCGTCGGGAAAGCCACGCCCAGAAAGGTGAACAGCGGCGATAGGTCGCTGACGAGATGCTGTGGCACCGCCCCCGCCAGCGCGAAACCCTTTCCCAGCAGATAGGTCAGCACCGAGGCGACCGCGAGGACAAAGCAGGCCGCCGCCGCCCGGTCGAGCCGGTGATGCGCGGTTTCCAGCCGCTGCGCCTTGGCTTCGTGATAGGCGCGCTGGCTGGCGATGTGCGGCAATGCCACGTCGGCAAGCCCGGCGCGCAGATATGCGCGGGTGATCCGCACGCGCGGCAGGCCGACATCACGCA
>JBGSKN010000146.1:0-16066 GCA_041741215.1 Erythrobacter sp.
CAGTCCGGCTTCGATCAGCAAGGCCCGCTCCGACCCGCCGGACACACCTGTCGCTGCGTCCGCAATCGCCCAGCGGAATGCGGCCGCCGCAACCCGATTGTCGCCCGCCGGGCTACGGTCGTTACCGAGCGCGCCAAAAAACGCACCGCGCCGGGAACCGAACGCCTCGATTTCGGATGGGCCAAGGTGGTCTGCGGTCACAAGCACTTCCCAGCCATCGACCATCGCGATCAACGCGTCTTCGCGCCCGGCCCAGTCCCTGCCCACCGCATCGAGCACCGCGTCGCCGCGAGGCCGTTCGGAGGCCGGCTTGCTCAGCGCATCGCGCCACCAGGCGAGCCGCATCTGGCCCAGCACCGGTTCGCTGGTGCGCGCCGCGATCCGGGCGAGCCGCCGATCAAGCTGAACGGCTGTGGTTAATGGCGCGCGAAGCTTTGGCGGGCTCCACGCCAGCGCCAGATCTGCCTCAGGCGGGATAGGGTCAAGCCGATCATCGTTCATCCCCTGTGCGCCTAGCCGCCCCTTTTTGCTGATGGCAAGCAAACTGTCTCCTTGCGGGACGGCAAAGCAAACAGAAAAGCCGCAAAGCGCCGTTAACATCTTGCTAACCATGCTCTTTCGCAATCCGCTTACCAGAGTGGATTATAGACAGCGGATGCATCTGGGATTCCTGCGCGACTTCTGCGTGGGAGGCAGAAAAAGGACACGGATTGATGGGGCGAGAGACACAGGTTCACAAGACCTTCCTGCGTTCGTTGCTACGCGACAGGACCGCGAACACAATCGCAATATCGGCCGCTGCACTGTTCCCGATCCTAGCGATGGTTGGTGGCGGAATCGACGCCGGCCGTTACTTCATGGCTGCAGCGCGAATGCAGGCTGCCTGTGACGCAGGTGCGCTGGCTGCCCGCCGCGCAATGGTTGACGATACCTTCAAACCCGAACACCGCGAGGTTGGGCAGAATTTCTTCGATCAGAACTACAACGAAGACATGTTTGGCACCGAAAACCGCGCCCGCACTTACACCAGCGCTGGTGACGGGGTCGTAACCGGAACTGCCAGTGGCACTTTGCCGACCACCATCATGGGCGCGTTCGGCTACGAGGGATTTGCGCTGTCGGTCAATTGTTCGGCAGAAATTAACATTTCAAACACCGACATCATGTTCGTGCTCGACGTTACTGGGTCCATGGCGGGTTCGAAGATCGTCGCGCTGCGTGAAGCAGTGATGAGTTTCTACGACACCGTAGAAGATGCAACGTCAGCCAGTGCTCAGGTTCGCTACGGCTTTGTCCCGTACTCGCAGCAGGTCAACGTCGGCTCTTCTATCCCGACACAATATATGGCAACACGCCACACCTATCAATCGCGGGTGGCACGGTTCCGCGAACAATTCACATTCGTTCCGGGCAATGGCATCAAGGAAGGCGACGAAATCGTCATTTCCGATCAGATCGATTGGCTCCCGCGCGACATCGCCTGGTTCGGTTCCACAAAAACCAACGATTTCCGCTACAGAACCAGCAACAGCACAGCACGTGCTGACGCCGAAAACTTCTGCCGGAACACCATCCCCGGCACCTACACTGTCGGCGGCGAAACCTGGCGGGTTTCGGATACACAATATGTTACTGGCGTATGGAACGGTGGCAGCTCTAACAACCGCGCAGGCTGCAGAGGCGAAGTGCGCAAGACGAAAATCGCTACGCTCGATGACGTGGTCGAGGAACACACCACCCGCAACGTGGTGTTTGATGGCTATCGTTACTGCCCGGTTGACACCGACGACGACACACCTTGTGATGTGACGAATCCGGCAGATAGCCCGCCGGGTTGGGAAACCGTCAATCTCGGCAGTCTGTACGCTACTAACCTGATCCAGATGCCCACCGGCACCAATGGTGCAATGGTAACCCACAGTTGGAATGGCTGCATAGAGGAAGCGGCCACGGTTCAGACGGCGACTTATGACCCGCGTCCTGCCAACGCCTTTGATATCGACATCAATCTCGTTCCATCGACTGAAGCCCAACGCTGGAAGCCGGCTCTGCAGAACGTGATGTTCAGGCGCAGGAATGCAAGTAACGCGGACACGCTTGCCTCGGTTGATCGGACAGACAATCATATTCTCCGGTTCAATTATGCGTGTCCGCGCGCTGCGCGCAAGTTGCAAGAAATCAGCCGGGCTGATCTCAGCACTTTCGTAGATAGCCTGACCCCCTCCGGGAACACCTATCATGACATCGGGATGATCTGGGGAGCACGCTTCATCTCACCTCGCGGCATTTTCCGCAGCGAAAATGAAAGTGCGCCCAACGGGGATTCAATTGGTCGTCACATTGTGTTCATGACCGACGGCGCGCAGGTCAACGGAAATACCAACTACTCGACGCATGGTGCGGAATGGTTTGATCGCCGCATCACCAGTGACGGGAGCAACGCGCAAGAATTCAGCCGCCGTGCGGCTCGTCTGCAAGCTGCCTGCAAAGCCGCACGCCAGGAAGACATTACCGTTTGGGTGGTTGCTTTTGGCACCGCACTGACACAGAATCTTATCGATTGCGCATCGCCTGGGCGCGCCTTTCAAGCCGACGACAGTGCCACCCTGAAAAGTGCCTTCGAAGAAATCGCGCAGAAAATCGCCGCACTGAGGCTGACACAATGATCGGCGCGCGTTCCCGCAGGGTGCCGATGCTACGCCGCCTAATCGGCGATCGCAGCGGCGCGACCCTCACCGAATTCGCTTTTGTCGGACCTGTTCTGATCCTGATGATCATGGGGATCTTCGACATGGCCCACACACAATACACCAGTGCGCTGGTGAGTGGTGCAATGCAAAAAGCCGGACGCGACATGACCCTCGAAAATGCGGGAAGTCGGCAGTCGGAGGTCGATGACCGCGTGCGGGAGCAAGTGCTCACTGTCGTGCCTGCCAATGCAATCGTGGAATTCGAACGGCTGTCGCATTTCGATTTCAGCGACATTGGCGAGTCCGAGGAATTCAGTGACGATAATCTCGACGGGGCCTGCAACGATAACGAAGTCTTCGTTGATGCGAACGGCAATGGCACGTGGGATTCCAACCGCGGCAGCGCCGGGATCGGCGGTGCGCGCGACGCCGTGCTCTACACCGCAGTCGTCACCTATCCGCGCATGTTCCCGATGTTTGGTCTCGCAGGGATGCCCAAAACGATCACGTTGCGGGAATCAACCGTTCTGCGCAACCAACCTTTTGACGACCAAGATCGTTCCACCGCCACCGGAAATTGTCCATGAGCATCCTTGCGCTAAACCCGTTCCGCACGCTTGGCCGACGCTTCGCGAATCGATTGGCGCACGACCGGTCGGGCGTCGCCATGATAGAGTTTGCCTTCACAGCTCCGCTCCTGTTGGGCATGGGACTGCTGGGGACTGAAACGGCCTATCTTGTGATTACCCACATGAAGGTCAGCCAGGTGGCGATGCAGGTGGCCGACAACACTTCACGCGTCGGCGAACAGGACGTGCTGAGTGCTCGCAGAGTGTTTGAACGAGACATCAGCGAAGCATTGGTCGGCGCGGAAAAGCTGGGTAAGACAATCAAGGTATTCGAGCAGGGCCGGGTGATTGTTTCCAGTCTCCAGCGCAATGCGGATGGTGGACAGTGGATCGCTTGGCAACGCTGCCGCGGCGCAAAGGTGCACACCAGTTCCTTTGGCGTAGAAGGTGAAGGCCAAAATGGCACCAGTTTCCCCGGTATGGGCGTGGCTGGACGTGAAATTACCGCTGCCCAAGGAACCGCGGTGATGTTCGTTGAGGTATCATATGATTATGAATCGCTAACCCCGGTCGACATCTACAGGGGAAAGACGATTTCTTATACCGCCGCCTTTAACGTGCGCGATTCGCGCGATCTGACTCAGCTTTTCCCCGGCGGCCCGGAAGCAGACTGTTCCGTTTATTCGGCTGACCGCCCTAGCTGATTGGAGCTGGGTGGCCCTATCGGGTCACTTGTAACACACCTTGCGCGCTGCCTCGGCAATCCGCGCGGCGTCGATCAGCGCGAGCTTTTCAAGGTTGGCGGCATAGGGCAGCGGAACGTCTTCGTTGCATACGCGCAGAACCGGGGCATCGAGGTGGTCAAAGCCGTCCTCCATGCAGATCGCGATAATCTCGCTGGCAATCGAGCAGGTCGGCCAGCCTTCTTCAGCGATGATCAGCCGGTTGGTCTTGGCCAGACTGGTCAGCACCGCCTGCTTGTCGAGCGGGCGCAGGGTGCGAAGGTCGATCACCTCGGCATCAATCCCCTCACCCGCCAGCACCGCTGCTGCGTCGAGCGCCATGCCGACCCCGATGGAATAGGTGACGATGGTCACGTCCTTGCCTTCGCGCACCACGCGCGCCTTGCCGATCGGCAGCACGTAATCGTCCATGTCAGGCACGTCGAAACTGCGGCCATAGACGAGCTCGTTTTCGAGGAACACGACCGGGTCTTCGCATCGGATCGCGGCTTTCATCAGCCCCTTGGCATCGGCGGCGTCGTAGGGAGCGATCACGATCAGGCCGGGGACGCTGGCATACCACGGGCCGTAGTTCTGGCTGTGCTGCGCGCCAACCCGGCTGGCCGCGCCGTTGGGCCCGCGAAACACGATCGGACAGCGCATCTGCCCGCCGCTCATGTAGTTGGTCTTGGCGGCTGAATTGATGATGTGATCAATCGCCTGCATGGCGAAGTTGAAGGTCATGAATTCGACAATCGGACGCAATCCGCCCATCGCCGCCCCGGTGCCGATCCCGGCAAAGCCATATTCAGTGATCGGGGTATCGATCACGCGTTTGGGGCCGAATTCTGCCAGCAAGCCCTGCGTGACCTTGTAGGCACCCTGATATTCGGCGACTTCCTCACCCATCACAAACACGCGCGGGTCGGCGCGCATTTCCTCTGCCATCGCATCGCGCAAGGCCTCACGCACGGTGGTGCTGGTGAGGTTGGTGCCAGCTGGGATAGCGGGATCTTTAGCGGCAGCGGCGGCGGGCGAAGGTGCTGCTTTTTCAGCTTTCGGGGCGGGTGCGGGTGCGGACGCCTCTGCCTGCGCAGGAGCGGGCGCCGGGGCGGTTTCCTCCCCCTCACCTTCGATCAGCGCGATCACTGCGCCCACCGCGACATCTTCGGTGCCCGCCGCGATCAGGATCTTGGACAGCACGCCTTCGTCGATCGCTTCAAACTCCATCGTCGCCTTGTCGGTTTCGATCTCTGCGATGATGTCACCCGGTTCGATCCGGTCGCCTTCGGCCTTGAGCCACTTGGCCAGCGTGCCCTGCTCCATCGTCGGCGACAGCGCCGGCATTTTCAGTTCAATCGCCATGGCTCAATACTCCTCCACCAGCACATCGGTGTAGAGTTCACCCGGCGTGGGTTCGGGCGAATTTTCGGCAAAATCTGCCGCGCCTGCCACCTCGGCCCGGATTGCCTTGTCGATTGCTTTCAATTCGTCCTCGGTCTTGCCTGATTCGATCAGAGCCTTCTTCAAACCCTCGATCGGATCGTGATGATCGCGCTGTTCCTGCACTTCCTCGCGGGTGCGATACTTGGCCGGATCGGACATCGAATGGCCGCGATAACGATAGGTGTTGCACTCCATCAGCACCGGGCCATTGCCTGCGCGCACGTAAGCAAAGGCCACCTCGGCAGCGGCGCGCACTTCGAGCACGTCCATGCCGTTCACTTCCATCCCCGGAATGCGGAACGCTGTGCCGCGCCGGTAGAACCGGGTTTCAGCCGAAGACCGCTTGCTTGCGGTGCCCATCGCATATTGGTTGTCTTCAACCACGAACACGATCGGAAGCTTCCACAGCGCCGCCATGTTGAAGGTTTCGTAAACCTGCCCCTGATTGGCCGCGCCATCACCGAAATAGGCGAGGCAGATGCCGCCATCCTCGTTATACTGATGCGCCAGCGCCAGCCCCCCGCCCAGCGCCACCTGCGCGCCGACGATGCCGTGCCCGCCGTAAAACTTGTGGCTTGTCGAGAACATGTGCATCGACCCGCCCTTGCCCTTGGAAATCCCGGCCTCGCGCCCGGTCAGTTCCGCCATGATGACCTTGGGATCGATCCCGTAGGCGAGCATGTGGCCGTGATCGCGGTAGCCGGTAATCACGCTGTCGCGATCATTATCGAGCGCCGATTGCAGCCCGATGGCGACCGCTTCCTGCCCGATATAAAGATGGCAGAACCCGCCGATCAGGCCGAGCCCGTAAAGCTGCCCCGCCTTTTCCTCAAATCGCCGGATCAGCAGCATCTGGCGGTAAAATTCGAGCATCTGCGCATCGTCTGCGGCAAAACGCTTCTTCGCTTCGAATGCGTCTTGCAGCGAATGGAGGCTGAAATCGGAATCATCGCCGGTGCGGGCGGTTTTCTTTGCCGCCGACGACGGCTTTGCAGGCTGCTTGGCCAAGATCGGTTTCCTCTCTGTGGCGCACTCATGGGGAGGAGAAGCGCAAAAGGTTCTATAGGCAGGGACACACCCAAGGCGCAACGCCAAGCCGTCAGGGATTTTGCCATCGCATACGAAATCAGCGGATTGCGAGAAACCGGCGATTATTCGCCGTCGAGAGAAATGACGATCTCGTCTTCGCGCATCACGCCCAGCTGTTCGCGCACCAGCTCGCTCGCCAGATCAGGATCGGCCGCTTCGGGATCTAGCAACATGACCCGGTTGCGCATGGCATCCCGTTTTGCGGAAAGGTCGGCAATTTGCGCTTCACGCTGATCGAGCGCGGTTACATTCTCGCTCCAGGCGAGCAGCCCGGTCGGGCCAGCCACGGCAAAACCCGCCAAAAACACCAGCACCATCAGCGCCGCTGCCTGTTTCAATCTTTCGCCGGGTCCGACGTTACGCATTGCTGGCCTTTTCCCCCTTGCCGATCTGCCAACAGAATCACACTTGTCGCTCCGCTGCAAGAACATTGCGCTATAAAGCGCACAAATCCACGCAAATTGCCCCGGTTTCAGTAAGAACGCGGCAGACCGAGCACATGTTCGGCGATGTAGGACAGGATTAGGTTGGTCGAAATCGGCGCGACGGTGTAAAGCCGCGCCTCACGAAATTTGCGCTCGACATCGTATTCTTCGGCAAAACCGAACCCGCCGAAGGTCTGCACGCACATATCGGCGGCGGCCCAGCTGGCCTCTGAGGCGAGCAGTTTGGCCATGTTGGCCTCTTCGCCCCCTGTCCCGGACCCCGATCCGGGGGAATTGCCGCCCTCATCGTAAACCCGCGCGGCGTGGTGCACCATCAGTTCGGCCGCGCGCATCTGCGCATAGGCGCGCGCAATCGGGAACTGTACGCCCTGATTCTGACCGATGGGCCGCGCAAACACGCTGCGATCCTTCGCGTAACCGGTCGCCTTTTCAATGAACCACTTGGCATCGCCGATGCATTCGGCCGCGATCAGGATGCGTTCGGCGTTCATGCCCGACAGGATATAGCGAAATCCCTTCCCCTCTTCGCCCACAAGTGCGCCGGCGGGGATGCGCAGATCGTCAAAAAACACCTCGCAGGATGAATGGTTCATCATCGTGCGGATCGGCTTTACCGTCATCCCCTTGGCCAGCGCCGCCTGCATATCGACGAGGAAGATCGACAGCCCTTCGGTCTTGCTCGCCGCCTGTTCGCGCGGGGTGGTGCGCGCGAGCAGCAGCATCAGGTCGGAATGTTCGGCGCGGCTGGTCCAGATTTTCTGCCCGGTGATGATGTATTCATCGCCATCGCGGACAGCCCGCGTCTTGAGGCTGAGCGTGTCGGTGCCGCTGGTCGGTTCGGATACGCCAAACGCCTGCAAGCGCACTTCGCCGCTGGCGATGCGCGGCAGGTATTCGGCCTTTTGCGCCGCGCTCCCATAGCGCAGCAGCGTGTTCATGATATACATTTGCGCGTGGGCGGATGATCCGTTGCACCCGCTCGCCTGAATTTCCTCCATGATCACGCAGGCCGCCGCCAGGCTCAACCCGCTGCCGCCGTGTTCGGCGGGGATCAGCGCGGCGAGAAAGCCCGCCTGCGTCAGGGCATCGACAAACTCCGCCGGGTATTCGCGCACCGCGTCTTTCGCGCGCCAGTATTCGCCCGGAAACGCTTCGCACAGGCTGCGCACCGCGCGGCGGATATCGGCAAGGTCTTGGGTGTCGTGCGGCATTATGGAACTGCTCTCCTGATTGCGCCCGTCGCGGAATGGCTGCGCGCGCTGGTAATCCCGTTTCGATCTGATACGCAATGGGTGTTGGGGTGATGTATCACGGGAGAACACCACCATGCAGATCATCGCGCACGATCCGAAGCGTTTTGCCGCTCTGCCCGACTATCCCTTTGCCGAAAACTGGCTGACGATTGACCTTGGCGAAGGCTTTACCGGGCGGATGCACTACCTTGACGAAGGGCCGAAGGATGCGCCCCCGGTGCTGCTGTTCCACGGTGAACCTAGCTGGAGCTTCCTCTATCGCAAGATGATCCCGCTGCTGGTCGATGCTGGGTTTCGCTGCCTCGCGCCCGACCTGATCGGGTTTGGCAAAAGCGACAAGCCCGATGATGTCGCCTTCTACACCTATGCCCGCCACCATGCATGGTTGAAGCAGTGGCGCGATGCGGTGGTGCCGGGCGACGCCGGATTGTTCTGTCAGGACTGGGGCGGATTGCTGGGCCTGCGGATGGTGGGCGAACAACCGGATCGATTTGCCTTTGTGGTGGCCAGCAACACCTTTCTGCCCGCAGGCGGCGGCAAGGCTTCGCCGGGATTTCTGGCATGGCGCGAATTCGTGCTCACCTCGCCCGATTTCGATATCGGCAAAGTGCTCGATCAGGCGACCTCGACCGCGCGCACGCCTGAAGAAATCACCGCCTATGATGCCCCCTTCCCCGATGAGGCATCCAAGGCCGGCGCACGCGCTTTTCCGCAATTGGTTCCGATTGAGGATGACAAGCCCGGCGTTGCTGAAAACAAGGCGGCGTGGGCCGGGCTTGCCGCATTCGACAAGCCGTTCCTGACACTGTTCGGTGAAGATGATACGGTGTTGGGCGCAGCCGGGCCGATGCTGACCGAGCGGATCAAAGGGGCAGCCGGGCAACCCCATGCGATGCTCAAGACCTGCGGCCATTTCAGCCAGGAAGATCGCCCGGCAGAGCTGGCTGACGGCGTGATTGCGACGGCGCGCAAGGCTGGTTTTCTGGCTTGATCGAAACGCCTGTCGCAGCGGGCGGCGCGCGGCAAGGAATGGTGACCCCGGCGCGATTCGAACGCGCGGCCCCCAGATTAGGAATCTGGTGCTCTATCCGGCTGAGCTACGGGGTCCCGCCGCTTCCAATAGCAGGGACGCCTTAGCTTTCAATTCAACTTTTCTGGCGGAGCGACCGGAAACGGCAGCTGGGCGACCGGAACGCCTTCATCGATCAGCGCCTTGGCCTCGGCAAGGCTCGCCTGTCCGTGGATTGGCGCTTCATCGCGCTCACCATAATGCATCTTGCGGGTTTCGTCGGCAAACTTGTCGCCCACCCATGTGCTGTTCTTCAGCGCCTCGGTCTGCG
Organism: Erythrobacter sp.; assembly: GCA_041741215.1. Lineage (GTDB taxonomy): Bacteria > Pseudomonadota > Alphaproteobacteria > Sphingomonadales > Sphingomonadaceae > Erythrobacter. The sequence goes on from JBGSKN010000146.1 coordinate 9,556, forward strand.
CCCTGGCGAGCGCGGCGAGCGCATTTTGCACCTGCGGCGGAAGCGGCGCATTGGCGAGTTGCTGCGGCGGGCCATCAGCCGCCGGGGCAGGCCGGGCATTGCCCTTGGCCGGAACCGCAGGAGCCATCGGCGCCTTGCCCACCGCTGCCGATCCGCAAGCCGGGCAAACAAGCAGACCGCGCGCGCGCTGATCCTCGAAATCGGCAGAACAGCCGAACCAGCCTTCAAACCGGTGGCCGTCCGGGCAGGAAAGGTCAAAAACGATCATCGCGGTTACGCTTTGGGGATTTCGCGGCGGTTGGCAAGCGCGGGCACCTGCGCGCGCACCTCGGCAATCCGGGCAAGATCAATGTCGCAGAACGCCAGACCCGGTGCGTCTCCGCCCATATCGAGCAGCACTTCGCCCCACGGGTCGATCACCAGACTGTGGCCATAGGTGGCGCGCCCGTCTTCGTGGCTGCCAACCTGCGCGGCGGCGATCACAAAGGCGCTTGCTTCGATCGCGCGAGCGCGCAGCAAGACGTGCCAATGCGCCTGCCCGGTCGGCACGGTGAAGGCGGCCGGCACCGCGATGCAATCACAGCGGCGATTGCCCAGCGCCTCAAACAAGGCGGGAAAGCGCATGTCGTAACAGATCGCCAGCCCCAACCGCCCGACCGGCGTATCTTCAACCGTCACCACCGCGCGGCCCGGTTCATAGGCCGCGCTTTCGCGCCACACCTCACCTGTAGCAAGTTCGACGTCGAACATGTGGATCTTGTCATAGGTGACAGGCGGGGTCAGGTCGGGATGAAAATAATGCGCGCGATTGGCCCATTTGCCGCTGTCCGCCATGACCGGCATCGAACCGATGGCGATATCAAGGTGCAGATCTGCCGCGATGCACAACAGGCGTTCGCAGGCTTTCGATGGCCCGTCCGACTCGATCCAGCCCCGCGCGCGTTCGCGGTTGCGATCCAGCAAAAGCGACATTTCCGGGGTGAACAGCACCAGTGCGCCTCCCTCCGCGGCCCTGCGCGCGGCGCTTTCGATCAGCGCCAGATTGGCGGCTGGATCGATCCCCGAACACATCTGGAGAACCGCGATTTTCGGCATCAGCCCGCCAGCAACACGTCGAGCCGTCCGGCGCGTTCCAATGCCGCCAGTTCATCCGATCCGCCCACATGGGTGTCGCCGATGAATATCTGCGGCACTGTCATCGCCCTCGGCGCGCGCGCCAGCATTTCGGCACGCCGCGCGCCGCCCAGCGTGATGTCATATTCGTTAAACGCCGCGCCCTTCTGCTTGAGAAGGTGCTTGGCGCGCACGCAGTAAGGACAGGCGAATTTGGTGTAGATGTCGATTTGCGGCTGAGCCATTGCGATCCTCTTGAAACCGTGGTCCGGCAAACCAGATAGAGACTGTCGCCGCGTTCCGCCAGTCTTGGGGAATGTAAGGTGCCGCGGCGGGTGCTGCATGAGGCAGGCCCGCAACACAAACCAGATTGCTCTGACAAGAGGATTTGCAGACGATGTCACGTTTTGATTTTACCCCCTATCGCCGCAGCACCGTTGGATTTGACCGGGTGTTCGACCTGCTCGAAAATCAGGCGCGCCTGAATGCGGGTGACAATTACCCGCCCTTCAACATCTCGCGCCGTGGTGAGGATAATTACCGCATCACGCTCGCCATCGCCGGGTTCCGGCCGCAGGATATCGATATCACTGCGCAGCAAAACATGCTGGTCGTTCAGGGCAAGAAACGCGATGAGGCCGATGACGGAGCGGAGCTGATCCATGTCGGGATCGCCAATCGCGGGTTTGAACGCCGGTTTGAACTGGCCGATTTCGTGCGGGTGGAACGCGCCGATCTGGCCGATGGCTTGCTGATCATCGATCTGGTGCGCGAAGTGCCCGACGCGATGAAACCGCGCAAGATCGCGGTCGGCGGCGTGGGCCAGTTGTCTGCGGTGCCATCATCCAGCGATGATGACGACAATCAGGCCGTCAGCGCCGCCTGATCGCACAGATGATTTCCGGTTGATTTTTAAGGGGGCGGATTTTGCAATCCGCCCCCAGCGACTTTCGTCGCCCTGACTGGCGCTATCCGTCCGGGTCGCAGAAGACGGACAAAGCCAGCCAAGCATTTGGCAGGTACCAGGAGAAAACCACCCCCCAAACAGACTTTGCCTGAACCCGGCAAAAGTCATGCGACCGCACTATCAGCGCGGTCCCTGTCAAACCCTGAACCCCGCCAAGTGTTTAATGCGGAATGGCAACAGCACGCAAGGGTAATCTTCTCGGATTATGCGATCCGTCGGTCAGGCAACCGGAAACCGCGATTTCCCCGTTCAACAGGCCCGCACCTTCGTAAATCGGCAGCATCACCGGTCAGACCAGACGCGATTGTTCCAGCGCCGCTGCGATGAACCCGGCAAACAACGGGTGCGGATCGAACGGGCGCGATTTCAGTTCGGGGTGGAACTGCACGCCGACGAACCAGGGATGATCGGGCCGCTCGACGATTTCGGGCAGCAACCCGTCGGGCGACATGCCCGAAAAGATCAGCCCCTGCTGTTCGAGCGGCGCGATGAAGGCGCTGTTGACTTCGTAACGGTGGCGGTGCCGCTCGGAAATCAGCTCCGCCCCGCCATAGATCCGCGAAACATGGCTGTTGGCGCTCAGTTTCGCCGGATAGGCGCCCAACCGCATCGTCCCGCCCAGATCGCCGCCTGCCGCCCGGCTCTGGATACCTTCCTGGCTCATCCACTCGGTGATGATGCCGACCACCGGCGTATCGGTCGGGCCGAATTCGGTCGATGATGCCCCGGCAAGGCCCGCCGCGCGCGCGCCTTCGATGCAGGCCATCTGCATGCCGAGACAGATGCCGAAAAAGGGAACCTTGCGAGTCCGGGCGAACCGGACGCTCGAAATCTTGCCTTCGCTGCCGCGTTCGCCAAACCCGCCGGGCACCAGAATGCCGTGCATCGGTTCCAGCGCCGAAACGATGTCCGAATCGCTATCGCCTTCAAAGATTTCGGCGTCGATCCACTTGATATTGACCTTGACCCGGTTCGCCAGACCGCCGTGAACCAGCGCTTCGTTGAGGCTTTTATAGGCGTCCTGCAGCCCGACATATTTGCCCACCACGCCGATGGTCACTTCGCCTTCAGGGTTGAAATAGCGGTCGTTGACATCTTCCCACGCCGCCAGATCCGGCTCTGGCGCATCGGTAATACCGAAAGCGCGCAGCACTTCGCGGTCAAGCCCTTCGGCGTGATATTGTTGCGGCACCGCATAGATCGATGGAGCGTCCAGCGCGGGGATCACCGCTTCGGCGCGCACGTTGCAGAACTGCGCAATCTTGCGGCGTTCGGTTTCGGGAATCGGATGTTCAGCGCGGCACAGCAGCAGATCAGGCTTGATCCCCAGGCTGGCAAGCTCGCGCACCGAATGCTGGGTCGGCTTGGTCTTCAACTCGCCCGCCGCCTTGATATAGGGCACCAGGGTGACGTGGACGCTGAGCGTTTGCAGCGGCTCCAGCTCGTTGCGCAACTGGCGAATCGCTTCCATGAACGGCAGCGATTCGATGTCGCCTACCGTCCCGCCAATTTCGCACAGGATGAAATCGAGGCCATCCTGTTCGGCCAGCGCGAATTGCTTGATCGCATCGGTGACGTGCGGGATCACCTGCACCGTCGCGCCCAGATAGTCGCCGCGCCGTTCGCGCGCGATGATGTCGCGGTAAACCCGGCCGGACGTGATATTGTCGCTTTGCCGCGCAGAAACGCCGGTAAAGCGTTCGTAATGACCAAGGTCGAGATCGGTTTCCGCCCCATCATCGGTCACATAAACCTCACCGTGCTGATACGGGCTCATCGTGCCCGGATCGACGTTGAGATAGGGGTCGAACTTGCGGATGCGGACTTTATAGCCGCGCGCCTGAAGCAGCGCCGCGAGGCTTGCCGCCATCAGACCTTTGCCAAGCGAGGAGACCACGCCGCCGGTGATAAAAATGAACCGCGCCATGGGATTTGGGCCTTAAGCTGCGAGAGGGATTCGGGGCAAGCAAATTGCGCCAGCAAATGCTGCGCCATCCACAGTGCTGAAGGTTTCAGGGGCTGAACGGACGCGCGAGCGTCGCTGCGGCGGTTATTCCGCGAGCGGATCGCCGCTGGCAGGCGCGGCCGGAGCCGGGGTCGCCTCACCCGCAGCCGGAGCAACCGGATCGGCCAGCAAATCGGGCGCTGCCGGGGCTGCCGTGCCGCGTTCGAGCGTTGATGTCACCCCGCTAACGCTGCTTTCACGCACCGCCAGCGCGGCGAGCACGATCGACAGAAGCACAAATGCAACTGCCAGCCACTTGGTCGCACGGGTGAGGAAATCCGCCGCCCCGCGCGCGCCAATCCCGCCCGAAGGGTTGCCGCCGATGCCCAGCCCGCCCCCCTCGGAGCGCTGCATCAAAACAGCGCCGACCAGCGCTGCCGCGACAATCGCCTGGATCACAGTGAGAAAGATGAACAAGGACATAGAATAAACTCGTGCGGGGGGCGGCGCGCGCCCGGTTGCGTCTGGTAGCCGCCATGTAGGCCGAGTGCGCCCCCGCGACAAGTCCGCGAGGAAGCGCGCCCGCCTGGGCAGAATGGCTAGTTTTCGAACGGCTCGCCCGCGGCGAGCGCAATGCCCATGAAACTGTCCGCAGTCAGGCTTGCGCCGCCTATCAACGCGCCGCCGACTTCGGGAACGGCGAAGATTTCAGCAGCATTTTCGGGCTTTACCGAACCGCCATAGATAATCCGCACCTCGGTGCCCTGTTCATCGCCGAACAGGTCAACCAGCAGCGCGCGGATCGCTGCGTGCATTTCGCCAATATCCTCAACCGTCGCCGCAGTGCCGGTGCCGATTGCCCAGATCGGCTCATAGGCCACCGTCAATCGTTCAGCGGCATCTGCAAGCATGGATTCGGCGGCCGGGAGCGATGCCTTGAGCTGTTTCTTGACGACCGCCACCGCGTCACCCGATTCGCGCACCTTGACGCTTTCGCCGCAGCACATGATTATCCGCAGGCCCGCTGCCAGGGCGGCTTCGGCCTTGGCGCGCACCCGTGCATCGGTTTCACCGTGTCCCTGACGGCGTTCACTATGGCCGAGGATGACGAATTTGGCCCCGGCATCGGCGATCATCGCGGCGGAAATATCGCCGGTGAACGCGCCGCCATCGGCGTGGTGGCAATCCTGCGCGCCCACGGCGATCTGTTCCGCCTCCCGGTGAATCGGGTGGATCAGCGTGTAAGGCGGCGCAAGCGCCACTTCGACTTTCATGTGTCGCTGGGCTGCACGGTCAATCGCACGCGCTTCAGACAGCATCGCACGGGTGCCATGCATCTTCCAGTTTCCGACAATATAGGGTCGGCGGGTCATGGGTTTGTCGTGCACCTTGCAAAATGAGAGGGTTATTAGCCGGGTTTGCGATTCTATGGCCGCTTTAATGCGCCGACGCCGCGTCCGCTAGCGGAGGAAGCCGCGCTAGTCAAAACGCGCTGACACCTGTTGCCGCGCAGCCGCATGGACTATAAGGCGCGCCGGTGCCGCAAAACCTGCGGTTCAACCACGGGGCCGCAAGGTTCCGCCATCAGCCAGCCTCGGGTGGGACCAGACACACCATGATTTCGTTCTTCCGCCGTTTCTTCGAATCGAAAATCGGCCTGCCGATTGTTCTTGCGTTCCTTGGCCTGATGGCGCTGGCCTTCGCTGCGTCGGATATTACCGGGTCGACATTCGGCGGCATTGCAAGCGGCGACCGGGTTGCGGTGGTCGGCGGCGAAGCGATTCCCGTTTCCGATGTCGCGATCGCTGCAAACACCGCGCTCAATCAGGTTCGCCAGCAGCAGCCAACGCTGACGATGCCCGAATTCGTTGCCGAGGGCGGGTTTGATGAAGTGATCCGCCAGCTCATCGACCGCCATACTCTGGGTGCCTATGGCGAGAAATACGGCCTGCGAGCAGGTGCGAACCTGATGAACAGCGAAATCCTCCAGATCGGGGCATTTCGCGGGCTGACCGGCGAGTTTGATGCCAATGCCTATCAGGCTGCGCTGCGCCAGGCCGGGCTGACCGATGCGACGTTTCGCCGCGATCTGGCGATTGGCCTGATCGAACAGCAATTATTGAAGCCCGCGCTGGCCGCGCCGCAGTTGCCGGAAAAGATTGCCCGCCAATATGCCGCGCTGGTGCTCGAACGGCGCAAGGGTGAAATTGCGCTGATTCCCAGCGCCGCCTTTGCCCCCACCGGCAATCCCGGTGATGCTCAGCTTACCGCATGGTATCAGGCCAACCGCACCAAATTCATCCGCCCGGAACGGCGCACCTTGCGCTTTGCGGTGTTCGGTGCCGACTCGCTCGAAGTCTCGGCCACGCCGTCGGCAGCTGAAATCGCCGCGCGTTATCAGCGCGATGCGGCCCGCTACAAGGCGAGCGAGCAGCGCGCCGTGACCAGTTTCGTGGTGCCGACCGAGGATGCGGCCAAGGCGCTGG
>JBGSKN010000147.1:0-3608 GCA_041741215.1 Erythrobacter sp.
TGCCGCCCCCGCCTGCGCCGCCGCGCTTTTGCCCGCCGCGCCGCGCAATTGGCACGCTTTGTGCAAAACCTCTCGCGCATCCGGGCCGTGCTGGCCCATCACAGGAGGCACTTGGAATGAGCGAGCGACTTTTCGGCATTCATGGCGCGGCATTGACCTTGCGGTCGGAACGGATGGGCGTGATCGCGTCCAACATCGCCAATGCCGCCACCCCCGGTTACAAGGCGCGCGATATTGACTTCAACGCCGCGCTTGATGCCCGGTTATCGAGCGAGCGCGGCGCGCCAAGCGATCCGCGCACCGGGATGGTGTGGCGCAGCCCGACCATGCCTTCGCTGGACGGCAACACGGTCGAACTCAGCCGCGAACAGGTCGCCTTTGCCGAAAACGCGATGGCCTACAGCGCCACGCTCAGCTTCGTGCAGGGCAGGGTCAACAGCATCACCCGCGCGTTGAAGGGTGAATGATGATGCCTGAACAAAGCCCCATGACGCTGTTTTCGATGACCACCCGCGCGATGAGCGCACAGATGGTGCGGATGAACGCGGCAACATCGAACCTTGCCAATGCCGGATCGGTATCGACCACCGAGGCTGGCGCCTATCGTCCGATCCGCGCGGTGTTTGCGGTCGAACTCGATCGCGCATCGGGCCTCGCCGGGGTTACGACAAGCGGCCTTGTCCGCGCCGAAACCGCCGCCACCAAACGTTATGACCCCGGCCACCCGCTCGCTGATGTCGACGGCAACGTGTTTGAAGCCCCGGTCGATGAGACCGCCGAGATGGTCGAAATCATGGAAAGCGCGCGCCAGTACCAGAACCTGGTGCAGGCGCTGCAGACAGCCAAGCAGTTGATGCTCGAAACTCTGAGGAGCCAGTAATGACCACCACCACCACCGTGAACCCCGCCGCGCAGCCCACGCTTGACCGGCTCAACACCTCATCGCGGCTCAGCGGCAATGGGCTGGAGACGCTCGATCAGGGTGATTTCCTGCGGCTGCTGACAACGCAGCTGACCTTTCAGGACCCGCTTGCCCCGGCCAATAACGAAGCAATGCTGGCGCAGATGGCGCAGTTTTCCTCGCTGGCAGCGACAACTGAAAGCTCGGCCACGCTCGAAGCGATTTCGGCCAAGCTCGACCGGCTGATCGCCGCGCAGGAAGCCGCGCTGCAACCCGCGACCCCGCAGCCCTGACCCATTCCCCCCGATTCACTCCCCCCCAATTTCTCCCAAGCAGAGGATACCAAGCCAATGTCATTTTTCACCTCTCTCAGCGGCCTCAAGAACGCCGAAATGGATTTGCGGGTCATCTCGCACAACATTGCCAATGCCGAAACGGCGGGTTTCAAGAAAAGCTCGGCGCAGTTTGCCGATCTGGTCGCCAGCGGTTCGGCCACCGACCCGCGCCGCACGGCAGGGATCGGCGCGACCGTTTCCGCGATCACGCAGGATTTCGCGCTCGGCCCGCTCGAACAGACCGGTCGCAGCCTTGATGTTGCGATTGATGGCGATGGGTTTTTTGCGCTTGCCAACCCGGTTTCCGGCGATCTCAGCTTTACCCGCAACGGCAATTTCCGCCTGACTGCAACGGGCGAAATGCAGGATGCGACCGGCAACGTGCTTCAGGCCTTCCCGGTCGATGCCGCCGGGAACCCGACTTCGACCACCCCTGGCAACGTGATCGTGCCGCTGACCAACGGCGCCGGATCGGCGCTGGCCAATGTCACGATCAACACGCGCGGGATCGTCAATGCAGCCTATTCCGACGGCACCACCGAACCGATTGGGCAGATCGCGCTGGCCACCTTTGCCGCACCCAACGGGCTGCGTGCGATCGGCCAGACCAAGTGGCAGGCATCGGGCGATTCGGGCGCTCCGGTGTTCGGCAATCCCGGCATCGGCAATAATGGCGAGATGATCAGCGGCGCGCTCGAACGCTCGAACGTCGATCTGGCCGAGGAAATGGTCTCGTTGCTGACCGCGCAGCGCAACTTCCAGGCCAATGCCCGTGCGATCGATACCGCCACCCAGATTTCGCAGACCGTGCTGAACCTGCGGCAGTAAGCCATGGACCGGATGATCTATACCGCGATGACCGCGATGAATGCGGCGATGGACCGGCAACGGACGGTGGCGAACAACCTCGCCAACGCCTCGACCCCCGGCTTTCGTCAGGAAGTCTTCGCGGTCACACCGGCGACGCTCAAGGACGGCTCGCTCGAAGCCCGCGCGATGGCGCGCGGCAATGTGCGGGGGGCCGATATGACAGCGGCGCGGGTGGTGCCGACCGGCAATCCGCTCGATGTGGCGCTCGAAGGCAAGGCGCTGCTGGCCTATCAGGCACCTGACCGGCAGGGCGAGGTCTATTCGCGCCGCGGCGATCTCAGGGTCTCGGCATCGGGCGTGATCGAAAACGGCGAAGGCCTTGCGGTGCTGGGCGAAGGCGGTACGCCGATCACGGTGCCTCCGGGGTTCAGCATCGCGATTGCCGCCGATGGCGCGATCCTCGCGCAGGATCCGGCAGACCCAAGTGCTCAGGCCGAACCGATCGACCGGCTGCGGCTGGTCAATCCCGAAGGCAGCCCGCTCGCCAAGGGGATCGACAGCTTTCTCAAGGTGCCGGGTGCCAATGGCGTAAACGGCGTATTGCCGCCCGATCTGACCGCGCGGCTTACCACCGGCGCGCTTGAACAATCCAATGTCCAGACCGCCGATACGCTGGTGCAGATGATCGAAGCCCAGCGTGCATTTGAACAGCGCGCCCGGATCATCCGCACCGCAGGCGAGCTTGATGAAGCCTCCAGCGGCCTGATGGCGCTGCGCTGACCTTTTCTGCAGGAGACCTAACCAATGCCCACATCGGCCCTCCACGTCGCCCGCACCGGGCTTGAGGCACAGGATGCGCGGATGCGCGTCATCGCCAACAATCTTGCCAATATCGGCACGACTGCGTTCAAGCGCGACCGCGCGGATTTTGCGACGCTCGCCTATCAGGAACAGCGCGTCGCCGGGCAGCAATCGACCGGCCAGACCGCCTATGCGGTCGGCCTGAACCTTGGCACCGGGGTGCAGGTGCAGGGCACCAGCCGGATCGAGGCGCAAGGCACGCTCAACACCACCGGCAATGTGTTCGATGTGGCGCTTGATGGGCCGGGCTATTTTCAGGTGGAACTGCCGCCGGGCGGCCAGGTCGGCTTTACCCGCGCGGGCAATTTCACGCTGTCGGCAGATGGCACGCTGATCACATCGCAAGGCTATGCCGTGCAGCCCGCATTGCAGGTGCCCGCGGGCGCGCAGTCGATCGCCATTTCCCCCGACGGCACGGTAAGCGCGATCACCCCCGGCAGTTCCGAACCGACATTGTTGGGCCAGCTCAGCATTGCCAGCTTCGTCAACCCGGCGGGTCTGCGCGCGATCGGCGACAACTTCCTGACTGAAACCGCCGCCAGCGGCCCGGCCGAAATCGGCGCTGCGGGAGAAAACGGGCGCGGGCAGCTGCGCCAGGGGATGCTCGAAGCATCCAACGTTAACGTGGTCGAGGAACTGGTCGAAATGATCGAGGCCCAGCGCGCCTACGAAATCAATTCCAAGATGGTCAGCGCAGTCGA
>JBGSKN010000148.1:0-2624 GCA_041741215.1 Erythrobacter sp.
CTGCCACAACCGCCGAAGTCGCGGCGCTGGTCCGGCTGTGCGGTGCACACGGTGTGCCGATCGTCCCGCAGGGCGGCAATAGCGGCATGGCGGGCGGTGCTACCCCGGATGACAGCGGCACCGCGCTGTTGCTGTCGCTGCGGCGGATGAACGCGATCCGCGCGATCGAAGCCGAAGTTGGCCGCGCGGTCTGCGAAGCGGGCGTCATCCTGCAACATCTTCATGATGCGGCCGAGGCTGCGGGTCTGCGCTTTCCGCTCACGCTTGGCGGCAAGGGTTCGGCGACCATCGGCGGGCTGATTTCCACCAACGCCGGGGGCACGCAGGTGCTACGCCACGGCACCATGCGCGCGCAGGTGCTGGGGCTGGAAGCGGTGCTGGCCAGCGGCGCGGTGCTCGATCTGATGACCCCGCTCAAGAAGGACAACCGCGGGTTTGACGTGAAACAATTGCTGATCGGCTCGGAAGGCACGCTGGGGATCGTGACGGCGGCGACCTTGCGATTGCTGCCTGCCCCGGTTGGGCGGGCGACAGCCTGGGTCGGGCTTGGCTGGATTGTCGAGGCGCGCGCGCTGCTGCGCCAGATGGAGCGCGCGCTGGGGGAGGCGCTTGAAGGGTTTGAGGTGGTGCCTGCGCATTGCCTCGACAGCGTTCTGGCGCACCAGCCCGCCGCGCGCGCGCCCTTGGCAGAACGCCACAAATGGAACGCCTTGATCGAATGCGTTTCGGCCACCAGCGACAGCGAGGCCTTGCGCGAAGCGATGGAAACGGGGCTGGCCGCCGCGCTCGAAACCGGCCTGATTGCCGACGCCGTGATCGCCGCCAATGACACGCAGGCGGAGGATTTCTGGAACTTGCGCGATTCGATTTCCGCCGCCGAACGCGCGATTGGCCCGGCGATGCAGCACGATATTTCGGTTCCGGTTGAAAGGATGCCCGAATTCATCCTGGCCGCCGCGCCCGCCATCGAAGCCGCTTTTCCCGGCACCTGCGCGCTTGCCTTCGGGCATCTGGGCGATGGCAATGTCCACTTCCATGTGCTTGCCCCCCAAGGCGCCGAACGCGGGGTATGGGAGGAGGCCGAGGGCAAGGCGGTCAGCGCGGCGGTCCATGATCTGGTCAGCCAGTGGGGCGGATCGATCAGCGCCGAACACGGGATCGGGCAGATGAAGGTTGATGAGCTTGCCCGGCTGCACGATCCTGCGGCGCTGGCGGTGATGCAGCAGATCAAGGCCGCGCTTGACCCTGGCAATCTGCTCAATCCGGGGAAACTCCTGCACACTGCCCCGCGCAGCTGATCCGCGCGGCTTGCGCCCCGGCCTGCAAACGCTTAAGGGCCGCGCTTTCGGCGGGGGTTGCCTTTCCGCCGAAGGGATTTTCAACACCGCTTCTTTTTTCCGGAGACGACGTCATGGCCAGCGCGCCGCAACCGCAACTTCCGTTGTTCTACAAAGACCTTCTGCCGCTCAACACCCGCGATCACGCGACCTGGAAGGCCGGGACGCTGGATAGCGCCGCCTATCTCGCCGCGACCCATGCGGTGCCGCTGACGTCGGACGAATTCGTCGATGCGCAACGCTATTTCCCGATCGTGTTTACTTCGGGCGAAAACCCGCTGCCGATCGCCCTGTTCGGGCTTAACGAAGGGGTGAACACCTTCGTCGGCGATGATATGAAGATCAACGAAGCGATCTACCTTCCCGCCTATGTGCGGCGGTATCCCTTCATCCTCGCCAAGCTGCAGCAAGGCGTCGAGGATATGTCGCTGTGCTTTGATCCAAGCGTCGGTGTCATCGGGGCGCACGACGAGGGTCTGGCACTGTTCGACGATGCCGGCCAGCCGACCGAATATACCCAAGGCGTGCTCGAATTCTGCCGCCGCTTCGAAGAAGCCGGTCAGCGCACCAAGCAGTTCATGGATGAAATCGCCAAGCTCGATATCATGATCGACGGCGAAATCGCGATTACCCGCAATGATATGCCTGACAAGCCGTTCGTCTATCGCGGGTTCCGCATGGTCGATGAAAACAAGCTGCGCGAACTGCCCGCCGAAACACTGGACGGCCTGTCGAAGAACGGTGTCCTGATGCTGATCTATGCGCACCTGTTCTCGCTCAACCTGATGCGGTTGATTTTTGAACGCCAACTGGCGCAGGGCAGGGTTCCGATGCCGGCCGAAGGTGCGACCGCTCCGGCGCTCAACTGATCTCTGGCGGAGCTTCGGCTCCGCTTGAAACATCGGAAAAAGGGCAGATCGGCACATCGCCGCCTGCCCTTTTTCATGCCTGTTCGCGCGCCTATTCCGCCGCCTGCAACAGGCCATCACCGCCGCCGAGCAGCGCGGCCTCAGCCCCCAATTCGCGCACCAGTTCGGCCAGCATGGCCGCCATCATCGCCAGCCCCGCCCCCGGTTCGGACAGCCGCCGGTCAAGATAGGTCGCCCGGCAAACCTCGATCTGCAACGCATGCACCCCGGCTTGCGGAGCGCCGTGGCGATCCAGAACATAGCCGCCCGAATAGGGCCGGTTCTGCGCTGCCGGATAGCCGCGCGCTTCCAGATGCGCCAGCGCGCGGCCCATCAGGCGTTGGTGGCACGATGCCCCGAACCGGTCGCCCAGCACGAT
>JBGSKN010000149.1:0-5009 GCA_041741215.1 Erythrobacter sp.
ACCCCCTCGGCATCGCGCGGGGCCAAGTCGCCAACACCTATATCGTCGCCGAATCCGCCGATGGCCTCGTGCTGGTCGATCAGCACGCCGCGCACGAACGGCTCGTGCTCGAACGTCTGCGCGCCGCCGGGGCGGGCGAGGCGAACCGCCGTTCGCAAGCCCTGCTGGTGCCCGATGTGGTCGAACTGGACGAAGTCGATTGCGACCGGTTGGAGGATGCCGCCGAAGGTCTGGCGCGTTACGGCCTCGTGATCGAACGTTTCGGGCCGAGCGCGATGCTGGTCCGCGCACTCCCCGCCGCGCTGCCCAAAGCCGACAGCACGGCGCTGCTGCGCGACCTCGCCGACGATATTGCCAAGCACGGCAAGCAGGAGGACAGCGGCGCGCTGCTGCTGGCCGAACGGCTCGAACTGGTGCTGGCGACAATGGCCTGCCACGGATCGGTGCGGGCAGGGCGCACGCTCAACGTCGCGGAAATGAACGCGCTGCTGCGGGAGATGGAAGCGACGCCAAGGTCAGGCCAGTGCAATCACGGCCGACCGACGTGGGTTAAGCTAAGTATGGAAGATGTCGAGAGGCTGTTCGGGCGGCATTGAGGGGGTGCCGCTAAACCTCTGCGTCGCCCCGGACTTGATCCGGGGTCAGGCTTCCTTTCCTGAGGCGAGTGGTCGAGCCACAAGTCAGAGCGGCTGGAATGAGGTGTATTGCTGAAATGATTTGGAAAACTATAACCACCATCGCTTTTTCGTCGTGCCTCGGCCTTGCAGTTTCGGCGGGCGCTCCACGGCCACGCGACGAGGTCTATTCCTGCGGCGGGGAGACCACCCGCGGCGAAGTTGACCAATATTTTGCCCGGCTCAAGGCAGCCATCGAAGCGAAAAGTCCCAAAAGCCGTTTCAACCAATTCGTCGGGCCGCAGTTTAGCATCACTGACGAACGCGGGCGGAACCTCACGTTTAATTTGCAGGATTTCAACGCGATCACCCCGGGCCGGATAAGGCTGGAAGATTGGCGGGAAATCAGCGCCAGAGGGCCGGAGGAGGTAGAAGGCATCGGTTGGCGCGGGTGCATGATGAACCACGGCAAGGTATGGTTCCAGTCCAACGAAAAACATGGTCTGGAATTGATAGGCTTCAATCGGAGCATGGCGTGGGAGCAGGCCAGCCGATGATCGCTGATTGCCGCCCGTCGTCATCCCAGCGAAAGCTGGGACCTCAGGCGGCAAGTGCTGCGGCTGAACGCCCTGGGCCCCAGCTTTCGCTGGGGTGACGGTGAATGAGTGAGGATCATCTCACCCTGCCGCAGCTTGCCCGCACCTAACGCCGCAGCGCCGCGCTTACATCCGTCAGCTTCCCATCCGCCCCGGCATCCTCCGGCAGGCCGAGCACCGCGCGCAGCAGCGCGGCGACGGCGACATTGTCGAACACCGCCATCCGCTCGCCTTGGGCAAAGGCCGGGCCTTGGGCGACGAACAGCGCCAGCATTTCGGGGTCGGCATTGTCATAGCCGTGCGCGCCGCCGTTGACCGGGTAAGCGGGTGGGCCGGACAGGATCGTCCAGCCATTATCAGCCAGACAGATGATCGCAGCGACGCGCGGATTGCGGCCATATTTCAGCCGCGCGGGCAGGTCTTCCTTGCGCGTGCAGGTCATGTTTTCATGCGGCACCAGCAGTGCTGCCGCCACGCGGTCATCGGTGCCGCTGATCGGCTCAATCGCGGCGTATGGCCCAGTCTCAACCGCGATGTAGCTCGCCCGGTCGATCAGATCGTCAAGCTGGATCACGCGGGTTTCATCGGTCTGGCGCATCCCGTGGTCGGCGACGATCACAAGGTTCACCGGCAGGCCCAGTGCCGCGATCCCGTCCACCAGATCACCAATCCGCGCGTCGACCTCAGCAAGCGCGGCGTTGACCTCGGCGCTGTCGGGGCCGAAGCGGTGGCCCTGGGTATCGACCGTATCGAAATAAAGCGTTGCGAACGCGGGGCGGATCGCTGCCGGACGCCGCAGCCAGTCGAGCACGGTATTGACCCGCTGGACATTGCCGATGTTCTGATCGAACCGCAGCCAGTCGCTTGGCCGCACGCCCCCGATTGCCACTTCGCTGCCCGGCCAGAACATGGTCGCCGTGCGGATTCCGGCGCGTTCCGCCGTGACCCAGATCGGCTCGGCCTCGTTCCACCAGAACGGGTCGAGCGATTGCCGCGCATTGCCCAGACTGAACATCTGGCCCGGACGGCGCGGATCGATCATCGAATTGCCCGAAATACCGCTGCGATCCGGCACCTTGCCGGTAACGATGGCATAGTGGTTGGGGAAGGTCTTGGTCGGAAAACTCGGCCGCATGGGGCCGGTCGCACCGCTTGCTGCCAATGCGCTGAGGCGCGGGGTGATGCCGCGGGTCAGGTAATCGCTGCGAAAACCGTCAATCCCCACCAGCAGAGTGACTGGGCGGGCTTCATCCTGCGCCGCGACATGGGCGGGCATGAACAAGGCGGCGATCAGGGTGCGAATATGGCGCATAGCGGGATTCCTAAATGCAGGACGCGTCAATTGCGAGACGGCAGGTTGGCGTTGCGGATCAGACGTTGAACTTGAACAGCAATATGTCGCCATCCTGCACGACATATTCCTTGCCTTCCTGACGCAGCTTGCCCGCTTCCTTCGCGCCCGCTTCGCCGCCCAGCGTTACGTAATCATCATAGGCGATGGTTTCAGCGCGGATGAAGCCGCGTTCAAAGTCTGTGTGGATTTCGCCCGCCGCCTGCGGGGCCTTTGCGCCATCATGGAACGTCCAGGCGCGCGCTTCCTTGGGGCCGACGGTGAAAAAGGTTTTGAGGCCGAGCAACTTGTATCCGGCGCGGATCACGCGGGCGAGGCCGCTTTCGCTGAGGCCCAAGGCTTCGAGAAACTCGCCCCGGTCCTCCACCGGCATGGTTACCAGATCAGCCTCGATCGCGGCGGAGACGACCACCGCTTCGGCGCCCTCTGCTGCGGCCTTGGCGAACACTTTGGCCGACAGTTCGTTGCCGCTCGCGGCGTCTTCCTCGGCCACGTTGCAGACATAGAGCACCGGCTTGGCGGTCAGCAATTGCGCCTGCGCAAACAGCCGCGCTTCCTCTTCATCGCCGGGAACGGTGAGGCGGGCAGGCTTGCCTTCACGCAGCAATTCGAGCGCCTGACCCAGAACATTGGCCATCGCCTTTGCTTCCTTGTCACCCGCCGCGCCGCGCTTGGCCGCTGCGGGCACGCGCTTTTCAAGGCTTTCGAGGTCGGACAGCATCAGTTCGGTTTCGACCACCTCGGCATCGGCAATCGGATCGACCTTGTTGGCGACGTGCTGGACATCGTCATCTTCAAAGCAGCGCAGGACGTGAACGATGGCATCCACCTCGCGGATATTGCCGAGGAACTGGTTGCCAAGCCCTTCGCCCTTGCTTGCGCCCTTCACAAGGCCCGCGATATCGACAAAGCCCAGCTGGGTTTCGATGATCTTGCCGCTTTTGCCGATAGCCGCGATTTTTTGCAGGCGTTCATCGGGCACTGCCACCTGCCCGACATTGGGTTCAATCGTGCAGAACGGATAATTGGCGGCCTGGGCTGCCTGCGTTTCGGTAAGTGCATTGAACAAGGTCGACTTGCCGACATTGGGCAGGCCGACAATCCCGCAACGGAAACCCATAGCTTAATCCTTGGTCTTGCCGTCGATGCGCCACGGGGGAAAGCGGCGGTTTTGGCCGCCCCAGTACAGGCAGATTTCATTGCCTGCCGGATCGCGCAACCGCGCCTCGCGCCATCCCCAGCTTTCATCGACGGGATCTGTGATGAAACTCAAGCCAGCGCCTTTGAGGATTGCCACGGTCTGGTCAAGCGCTTCGACTTCGAAATAGACCACTGTGGTCGGCGCAGCGACGCCATCGACCTGGTGGATCGAGAAGGTTTCACCGCCGGGCGTTTCAAACCGGGCATAGCGCGGCGGGGCATCGACGATCTGGGTCAGGCCCAGCGCGGTGTAGAACGCGGTTGATGCAGCGTAATCGGTGCAGCCGACGGTAACTTGGTTGAGCCGCATCACGCCTTGTGAACCGCGCGCACCAGCGGGCCGACCAGCGGCGATCCGCCCAGCCAGTCGGTCTGCACCTTAGCGGCAACTTCATTGATCGGGATTTGCGGCTTGGCTCCGGCTGCTATCGGCAGGCGCAGCGGGCGGGTGCCGGGCGCTTGCGCGATCAGCCCCGCAATCGCGCGCGCCACATCCATCGGATCAGCACCGCGGCCCGATCCATCTTCCTGCCCCATGCGCGCGACCTGCTGGGGATAACCATCAGCGTGGCGTTCCTGCGTCCGTTCCTTGAGCGCGGCGGAATAGGCATTGCGGTTGACCCAGATTTTGGTGGGATAGCCGCCCGGCTGGATGATGCTGACATCGATATTATGCGGCACCAGTTCGTAGGCCAGCTGTTCGCTCATCGCTTCCAGCGCGAATTTGGTGGCGGAATAATGCCCCGAATAGGGCGCGATGACACGGCCTAGCTGGCTGGAAAGCTGGATGATCTGGCCCGCGCCCTTGCGGCGCATTCCCGGCAACACCGCGCGCGCCATGCGATGCGCGCCGAATACATTGGTTTCAAACATCAGGCGGGTGGCTTCCATATCCTGCACCTCGACCGGAGAGGTGATGCCGATGCCCGCATTATTGACCAGCACGTCAATCGGCCCGCCATTGATCATCTCGGCCTCGGCCACCCCGTCAGCGATCTGATCGTCAGACATCACGTCGATTTCGATGACGTGGAGGTTCAGCCGTTCGTTCAGTGCAAGGATGCGCAGTTGTTCCGCTTCACGCCGGGGCAGGCCGCGCATGGTGGCAAACACCCGCGCGCCCTGACGGGCGAGCAGTTCTGCGGTCAGCCGCCCGAAGCCTGATGAGCAGCCCGTGATGAGCACGCTTTTCCCCGCAAGGTTCGCGTCCGCCCGGTAAACCGGTTCGTCAGCAGCGCCGGCGCGCGG
>JBGSKN010000150.1:0-2843 GCA_041741215.1 Erythrobacter sp.
CGGGTCGTCGCAGCCAAGGGCGATGGGGCCAAGCCGTTCAACTGCCACCGTTATTTCATGACCAATCCGTCGCTATCGGGGCGCGGCGGGGCGCTTGAAGCGGGCGCGGTGCCCAAACTGGCCATGCGCCGGGGGGCGGCCTAGTGACTTATCCAAGACGGCGGAGCGAGCTTGGCAGCGTGATTGCCGGCAGCAGACCCGAACGCGCGATCATCGATATCGGATCGAACACCGTGCGGCTGGTGGTTTACGGCGGCACCATGCGAGCGCCGACAGTGCTGCTCAATGAAAAGGTCACTGCCAAACTGGGGCGTGACATCGCCAGCACCGGCATGCTGGCTGACGAAGCGATTGCGCTGGCGCTGCGCGGGTTGCGGCGGTTTGCACTGCTGCTGTGCGATCTTGGCATCACCGATATCGAAACGGTTGCCACCGCGGCGGTGCGTGATGCGACCAATGGCCCGGAATTCGTCGCGCAGTTGCAGGCCATCGGTCTTGAACCGCGTGTGATCACCGGCGAGCAGGAAGCCTTGCTGAGCGCCCACGGGGTGATTGGCGCCTTTCCGCAAGCGCGCGGGATCGTGGCCGATCTTGGCGGGGGCAGCCTTGAACTGGTGCGCGTGGCTGACGGGCTGACCGATTGCGCGAGCACGCTGCCGCTGGGCACCCTGCGCCTGCCCGATCACCGCAAGGGCGGGCGGGCAGAGATGGACAAGTCGCTCGACAAGGCGATCCGCAAGGCCGGGTGGGATCTGTCGGCCAATGCCCCCGATGCGAACGGCGCGCTGTATCTGGTCGGCGGAACGTGGCGGGCGATGGCGGTCTATGCGATGGCGGCGCGCGGATACCCGCTGAGCGATCCGCACGGATTCGAAATTGACGCCGACGACGCGAGCGAGCTTGCCCAGAGCCTCGCCTCGATCGAGAGCCAGGCGATCAAGGACCGCGATCGGATTTCGACGATGCGCGCGGAAAAGCTGCCCGATGCAGCGGTGCTGCTTCAGGCTTTGCTGGCGCGGCTGGCCCCTGAAAAGGTGGTGTTTTCGTCATGGGGCCTGCGCGAAGGGCTGATTTATGATCGCCTGCCAGCGCATACCAAGACGCAAGACCCGCTGCTCGCCGGGATCGCGGTGTTTGCCAGCCAGCGCGGATCTGCCCCGACATTGGCGACGCGGCTGGCCGCATGGACGCTCGACGCAGCGCCCGCGCGCAATCACGGCAGCGAGCGGCTGCGGCTGGCGGCAACCATGCTGGCGCTTGCCGCGATGCAGATCGAGCCGAACATCCGCCAGCCCCAGGCAATCAACTGGGCGCTGCACAAACGCTGGGTCGGGATCAATGGCCCGGAACGCGCGATGCTTGCCGCCGCGATTTCGGCCAATGGCAACCAGCTGAATCTGCCCGCACGGGTGCGTGCGCTGGCAAGCGAGGAGGCGCTGGAAGAAGCGGTGCGCTGGGGTCTGGCGCTACGGATCGCGCGGCGGCTGGGAGCGGGATCGCGGCGCTCGCTCGAAGTCAGCCGGCTGGTGGTAGAAGACACCGCGCTGGTTTTGAAACTGGCACAATGCCACGCGGCGCTGTTCGGCCAGTCGACCGAAAAGGACATAAAACTGCTTGCCGGGCGGCTGGGGCTAGGCTGGCGGGTCGATATCGTGCCCGACGCAGAGCTGGCCTAGTGGATCGACCCCGACATTCCGAACCCGGAATATCGGCCCGATCCACCAGCCATCTGTTTGTGATGGTTCAACTTATCGAAACGAAAGGCCCGGCAAAAGCCGGAACCTTGCGTTTCGGTTGAACCACTAGTTCGGCTTGGCGCTGCTGGGTGCGAAGGGCGAAAAATCGGTATCGAGGTCGAACAGGTCGACACCCTCGGCCGCCTTCAGCCGGTTCACCACCACATAGGTCGCCGGGGTCAGCACCGCCTCCCACGCCACTTTCAGCGCCCAGTTGGTGACGATCACGGTCAGCACATCCTGCGTCGTCCAGATGCCGAGAAAGGCGATCGGGTAGAAAATCAGGCTGTCCACGCCTTGCCCGACGAAGGTCGAACCGATGGTGCGGCTCCACAACATCCGGCCTTTGGTCAGCACTTTCATCTTGGCCATGACGAAGGAATTGACGAATTCGCCCGCCCAGAATGCGGTGATCGAAGCCAGCACGATGCGCCAGGTGCTGCCGAAAACTTCCTCGTAAGCCGCCTGTCCCGTCCAGCTATCGGCGGGCGGCATGGCGACCACGACAAAGCTCATGAACGCCATGAAGGTCAGCGCGCCGAACCCGGTCCAGATCACCCGGCGCGCCCTGGCATAGCCATAGACCTCGGTCAGAACATCGCCGATGACATAGCTGACCGGGAAAAACAGGATACCCGCGCCAAAGGTGTATCCTGCAAGGGTCGAAAGCTTGGCCGCGCCGATCAGGTTCGACAATAGCAGGATCGCGACAAACGCGGCCATGACGATGTCGTAATAGCGAAAGCTTCCGGGCGCGCGCGATGTGGCGATGACCCCGTCATCGGGATCGCGGTCAAAAACGGCGGCTGGATCGTCGGGAGAGGGGTTTTCCATCGCCTGATCAATTAGCGCGATTCCATTGTCCAGCAAAGCGCGCTATTGGCCTTCCCGGCGCGCGCCCGTAGCTCATCTGGATAGAGCGCGAGACTTCTAATCTTGAGGTAGCAGGTTCGAGTCCTGCCGGGCGCGCCATTTGTGGGTGGTGTCTCAGTCTGAAGTGGCTGCGGCGCGTTTCTTGTTGGTGCCGGGGCTGTTCAGTGCTCGCAGTCGGCTCGGCTCATATCGAACCTGAGCCTAGGCCGCCGCTGTCCACAGCGGGAACCGGGC
>JBGSKN010000151.1:0-5243 GCA_041741215.1 Erythrobacter sp.
GGCGCTGCTGCTGGCGGCGGCGGTGGGCGGCAAATTGGCGGGCGTGCACATCGCCGGACGCCTGCTCGGCTGGAGCCGCGCGGAGGCGAGCCTGATCGGCTGGCTGCTGCAAACCAAGGCGCTGATCATGATCATTTTCGCCAACATCCTGCTCGACAAGGCGATTATCACCGCGACCACCTTTACCGCGCTGCTGCTGATGGCGGTGGCAAGCACGATGCTGACCACCCCGCTGGCAACGCCCTTGCTGAAAAAGCTGGGGGAGCGGCTGCGCGCGGCGGCTTAAGCTCAATCGAGATTCGGGCGCAGCCAGCGTTCGACCACCGCCAGATCAACCCCGCGCCGCGCCGCGTAATCTTCCACCTGATCGCGGCCCACCCTCGCCACCCCGAAATATTGCGATTCCGGGTGCCCGAAATAGAAGCCCGATACCGCCGCTGTCGGCCACATCGCAAAGCTTTCGGTCAGGATCAGCCCGGCATTTGCCGGCGCATCGAGCAGGTCGAACAATATCGGCTTCAACGAATGATCGGGGCAGGCGGGATAACCCGGCGCAGGGCGGATGCCGCGATATTGTTCCTTGATCAACGCCGCATTGTCGAGCTGTTCGCCCGGCGCATAGCCCCACAAAGTGGTGCGCACATGCTGGTGCAGCGCTTCGGCAAAGGCCTCGGCAAAGCGGTCCGCCAGCGCTTTCAGCAGGATGTCGGAATAATCATCCTTGTCCGCCTGAAACCGCGCCGAATGCGGCTCAATCCCGTGGATGCCGACCGCAAAGCCGCCGATCCAGTCGCCATTAGGGTCGATGAAATCGGCAAGGCACATATTGGCGCGGTCGCGGCTTTTCTTCACCTGTTGGCGCAGAAACGGCAGGCGGACGTGTTCTTCGGTATCGGCAAGGTGAATGGTCACATCGTCCCCGTCGCGCGCGCAAGGCCATAATCCGGCCACCCCGCGCGCGGTCAGCCATTTTTCAGCGATGATCTGGTCAAGCATCGCATTGGCATCGGCGAACAATTGCGTCGCGGTTTCACCGACCACCTCATCGGTCAGGATCGCGGGATAATTGCCGTGGAGTTCCCAAGCGCGGAAAAACGGCGTCCAGTCGATGAAGCTGCGCAAGTGTTCCAGCGACCAATCGGGGAACACATGCACGCCCGGCTGTTCCGGCGGGGCGGGCTTGTCCGACAGGAACGCATCGTAGAAATTGGCGCGCGCCTCCTCCAGGCTCAGCAGCACGCTTGGCGATTTGCCCGCGCGGGCATCGCGCACGTGGGTATATTCATCCGCGACCTGGCCAACGTAATCATCGCGCTGGGTATCGGACAGCAGCCGGGACGCCACCCCGACCGCGCGGCTGGCATCGAGCACGTGGATCACCGGGCCTTCATAGGCCGGATCAATCCGCAGCGCGGTGTGCACCTTGCTGGTGGTCGCCCCGCCGATCAGCAGCGGCATGGTAAAGCCTGCGCGCTGCATTTCCTCAGCCACCGTCACCATCTCGTCGAGCGAAGGCGTGATCAGGCCCGACAGCCCGATCATGTCGGCCTTGTTGTCGTTCGCGCTGGCAAGGATCGTCGGCCACGGCACCATCACGCCAAGGTCGATCACGTCATAACCGTTGCACTGTAACACCACGCCGACGATGTTCTTGCCGATGTCGTGCACATCGCCCTTGACCGTGGCCATGATGATCTTGCCCTTGGCCTTGCGTTCCTCTTCGGGAAGCAGGTCTTTCTCGGCCTCGATAAAGGGGATCAAGTGTGCGACCGCCTTCTTCATCACGCGCGCGGATTTGACGACTTGGGGCAGGAACATCTTGCCGCTGCCGAACAGGTCGCCGACCACGTTCATCCCGTCCATCAACGGGCCTTCGATCACTTCGATCGGGCGACCTCCATTGGCGGCGCGGGCGGCGCGGGCTTCTTCGGTATCTTCGACCACATGGGCATCAATGCCCTTGACCAGCGCGTGTTCCAGCCGCCGTTCAACCGGCCAGCCGCGCCATTCCTCGGCAGCCTTTTCGTCGGCGACGCTCTTGCCCTTGTAGCTTTCGGCGAGATCGATCAGGCGTTCGGTGGAATCCGGTCGTCGCGCGAGGATCACGTCCTCGCAAGCCTCACGCAGGACGGGGTCGATCTGGTCGTAAACGTCTAACTGCCCCGCGTTGACGATCGCCATGTCCAGCCCGGCGGGGATTGCGTGATAGAGGAACACCGAATGCATCGCGCGGCGCACGGTTTCATTGCCGCGAAAGCTGAACGAGAGGTTGGAAAGCCCGCCAGATGTCTTGGCGTGCGGGCATTGCGCCTTGATTTCCTTCACCGCCTCAAGAAAATCCAGTCCGTAGCGGTCATGTTCCTCGATCCCCGTCGCGACCGCGAAGATGTTGGGATCGAAGATGATGTCTTCGGGCGGAAAGCCATCGGCCACCAGCAGATCATAGGCGCGCTTGCAGATATCGATCTTGCGGCTTTTGGTGTCGGCCTGCCCGGTCTCGTCGAACGCCATCACCACCACCGCCGCGCCGTAATCCATGCAGATGCGGGCGTGCTGAAGGAACTGCTCTTCGCCTTCCTTCATGCTGATCGAATTGACGATCGGCTTGCCGCTGACGCACTTCAGCCCGGCCTCGATCACGTGGAACTTGGAACTGTCGATCATCACCGGCACGCGCGCGATGTCCGGCTCGGCGGCGATCAGTTTGAGGAAGGTGGTCATCGCGTGGACTGCATCGAGCAGCCCTTCGTCCATGTTGACATCGATCACCTGCGCGCCGTTTTCAACCTGCTGGCGCGCGACTTCGACCGCGGACGCGTAATCGCCCGCCATGATCAGCTTCTTGAACGCGGCGCTGCCGGTGACATTGGTGCGTTCACCAATGTTGATGAAGCGCGCGGAGGATTGCTGGGTCACTTTTGGTCTCTCAATTCCGCTCGCCCTGAGCCTGTCGAAGGGCGCTGGTGCAAGCGTGCTTCGACAGGCTCAGCACGAGCGGGGTTGGGTTTTTTACGCTGCCACAAAAGCCTCAAGCCCCGCCAGCCGCATGGCAGGCTCCGGATGCGGCACTTCGCGGGGTTTCGATGCTGCCACCGCGCTCGCAATCGCGGCGATATGGTCAGGCGTCGATCCGCAGCACCCGCCTAGAATATTGACCTGCCCGTGCGCCGCCCAGTCCGCCACCAGCCCGGCGGTGGTATCGGGCGCTTCGTCATATTCGCCCAGCTCGTTGGGCAGGCCTGCATTGGGATAGATCATCAGCAGCGTGTCAGCGATTTGCGACAGCACCTTGACGTGGCTGCGCAGTTGATCGGCGCCGAAACTGCAATTCAGCCCGATGGTCAGCGGCTTGGCATGGCGCACCGCATACCAGAAGGCTTCGACCGTGTGGCCGGACAGGTTGCGGCCCGAAAGATCGGTCAGCGTCATCGAAATCATCAGCGGAATGTCGCGCCCGGTGTCGCGCTCCAACTGCTTGACCGCCATGATCCCGGCCTTGGCGTTCAATGTATCGAACACCGTCTCTACAAGCACGAAGTCCACCCCGCCTTCGATCAGCGCGGCGGCCTGTTCCTTGTAAACCGCCACCAACTCGTCGAAATCGATTTCGCGGTAGCCGGGGTCTTCGACATCGGGGCTTAGCGACAGCGTCTTGTTGGTCGGCCCGATCGCGCCCGCGACAAAGCGCGGGCGGCCATCTTTCGCCGCATATTCATCCGCCAGCGCGCGGGCGATCCTGCCGCTGGCAATGTTGATATCCGCGACCAGATGTTCGGCCTTGTAATCGGCCTGGCTGATGCGGTTGGCCGAAAAAGTGTTGGTCGAGACAATGTCCGATCCCGCATCCAGATAGGCCCGCGTGATATCCGCGATCACATCCGGGCGGGTCAGCGCGAGGATATCATTATTGCCTTTCTGATCGGCTGGCAGGCCCAGCGCCCCGGCATAATCCGCCTCGGCCAGCTTGCGGTTCTGGATCTGGGTGCCGAACGCGCCGTCGAAGATCAGCACGCGGGCGGCGGCGGCGTCGATCAATTGCTGGCGGGCGTTCATGCGGCGTCTCCGGCAGGGCGTTTGCCGAGCAGGTGGCAGATCGCATAGGCCAGTTCGGGGCGGTTGAGGGTGTAGAAGTGGAAATCGCGCACCCCGCCCGCATAGAGCCTGCGGCACAGCTCTGCGGCAACCGTTGCGGCAACCAGCTGGCGCGCGGCGGGCATTTCATCCAGCCCTTCGAACAAACCGTCCATCCATGCCGGGATCGCTGCCCCGCAGGCGCTCGCAAACTTGCGCGCCTGCGCGACATTGGTGACGGGCAGAATGCCCGGCAGGATCGGTGCATCAATCCCGGCGGCGGCGCATTTGTCGCGGAACGCGAAGAAGGTTTCCGCCGAGAAGAAGAACTGCGAAATCGCGCGGCTGGCCCCGGCATCCAGTTTGCGCTTGAGATTGTCGATGTCCGCTGTTGGCGAAACGGCATCGGGGTGGGTTTCGGGGTAAGCGGCGACCGAAATCTCGAAATCGGCGATATCCTTCAGCCCCGCGACCAGTTCTGCCGCGCTGGCATAGCCTTGCGGGTGCGGGGTGAAGGGCGCGCCCGGCTCGCCTGCATCGCCGCGCAGCGCAACGATATGGCGCACGCCCGCTTCCCAATAATGTTCGGCCACCTCGCGGATTTCCGCTTTCGAGGCCGCGACGCAGGTCAGGTGCGCGGCGGCGGGCAGGCCCGCTTCGGCAATGATCCGTGCCACCGTCGCATGGGTGCGTTCGCGCGTCGATCCGCCCGCGCCGTAAGTGACCGAGACAAAGCTGGGGGCGAGCGGTTTCAGCTGTGTGACCGCATCCCACAATTGCGCTTCCATCTTCTCGCTTCGGGGCGGGAAAAATTCGAAACTCACCGCGACATCGCCCGGCAGGCCCGAAAACAGCGGCGCATCGGTGGCGGTGCGGTATTCGTGGAGTTGCCCTAGAGTCGGGGCAAATTGCGTCGGGGTCATTTGGCGGATTCCAGAGCGGCGTTTTTGGCAGATGCGGCAGCCGCGCGGCGTTTGCCGATCCAGATTTTCACGATCAGCTCCCCCCCATCGAGCGCGATTGGCGCGGCCACGGCAAACCCGGCGGCGCGCAGCAGATCGGCCATCTGGCGATCGCCAAAACCCAGCCGCGCGTGTTGATGCCGGGTGCGCAGTTCCTCGCGATCATGGCTGGCGAAATCGACGATTGCGATGCGTCCGCCGCCGCGCAGC
>JBGSKN010000152.1:0-12822 GCA_041741215.1 Erythrobacter sp.
GTGCCTTCGTTCGCGGCGGCGGGCGCGCGTCCGGCGATCGTCAACCACCGCGGCGATGCCAATCAGGCCGCCGCAGTGGTCGCTTGGCCCAGCGGGGGCGGGGTTGATGCCTTGCGCGAAAGCCGCCAGCTGGAAATCCTCACCCAGCTGTTCAACAACCGCCTGCTCGAAGCCCTGCGTGAACGCGCCGGGGCCAGCTATTCGCCGCAGGTGTTTTCACGCTGGCCGGCTGATCTGGCCAGCGGCGGGCGGATCACCGCGCTGGCGCAGCTGGAGCCGGAATTCGTGCCGGTGTTTTTTGCCGAGGCTGACCGCATCGCAAGGGATCTGGCAGCCAACCCGCCCACAGCCGATGAGCTGGAGCGGGTGACAGAACCGCTGGGCCAGCTGATCCGGCGCGCTTCGACCGGCAACCAGTTCTGGCTGTATAATCTCGAAGGCGCAGCCTTTGATCCGCGGCGCCTGGCGCTGCTGCGAACGCTGCTGGTCGATTATTCGCAAACCAGCCCGCAGGCGATGCAGTTTCTGGCAGACCGTTATTTCGCCAATGGAGCGCCATACCGCCTTGCCGTCATTCCCGAAGGCCAGACGCTGGCTGAAATGACGGCTGGCGCGGCGGCAATCCGCGCCAATGCCGCGCAATTCGGCACACAAGGGCGCTGATCGCGCGCCAATCATCGTGTGTGCCGCAGATTGTGACCGGGAAATAAAGTTGTGCCAAACCGCATTGCTGCTTTACAATTCGATCCCGGCTCCTGTAGCGGGCGCCCCCGCGCCATGCCTTCGCACCCTTGCTGCGCCCAAGCCATGAAAGAGTATTGCCCGTGCCGATGACCTGGACCCCGGATAGCTGGAAGGCGCACGAAGCACGCCACCTGCCGAATTACGAGGATGCGGCAGAACTGGCGGCGGCGGAGCAGACGCTGTCGTCCTATCCCCCGCTGGTATTCGCAGGCGAAGCGCGCGCATTGAAGGCCGATCTGGCCGACGTCGCCAATGGTCACGGCTTCCTGCTGCAAGGCGGGGATTGCGCGGAAAGCTTTGCCGAGTTTCACGCCAACAATATCCGGGACACCTTCCGTGCGATTTTGCAGATGGCGGTGGTGATGACCTTCGCCAGCAAACGCCCGGTGGTGAAGGTCGGGCGGATGGCGGGACAATTCGCCAAGCCGCGTTCCGCCCCGACCGAGACGATCGATGGCGTGACCCTGCCAAGTTACCTTGGCGACAATATCAACGGGATCGAATTTGATCCGGTATCGCGCCGCAATGATCCGGCCCGCATGGTGCGCGCCTATTCGCAGGCGGCGGCGACGCTCAACCTGCTGCGCGCCTTCGCGGGTGGGGGCTATGCCAACCTGCGGCAGGTTCACCAATGGACGCTCGATTTCATGGGGCGCACCCCGTGGACCGAAAAGTTCAGCGAAATGGCCGACCGGATCGGTGAGGCGCTCGATTTCATGGAGGCTTGCGGGATTGATCCTGCCACCGTGCCGCAATTGCAGGGCACCAGTTTCTATACCAGCCACGAAAGCCTGCTGCTGCCTTACGAACAGGCGATGACCCGGCAGGATTCGCTGACCGGGGATTGGTATGCGACCAGTGCGCATATGCTGTGGATCGGGGATCGCACCCGCTTTGCCGGCAGCGCGCATATCGAATATGCGCGCGGGATCGGCAATCCGCTGGGGATGAAATGCGGGCCGACGCTGGAACCGGATGCGTTGCTGGCGCTGCTCGATGAACTCAACCCCAAACGCGAGGCGGGGCGGATCACGCTGATCAGCCGGTTCGGCCATGACAAGGTTGAAGATGGCCTGCCGCGGCTGGTGCGCGCGGTGAAGCGCGAAGGGCATCCGGTGGTGTGGAGCTGCGATCCGATGCACGGCAACGTCGTGAAATCAGATACCGGCTTCAAAACCCGCCCGTTTGACCGGATCCTGCGCGAAGTGAAGGGCTTTTTCGCGGTGCACCGCGCCGAAGGCACGCATCCCGGCGGCATCCATATCGAAATGACCGGGCAGGACGTGACCGAATGCGTCGGCGGCGCGGTGGCAATCACCGAGGAACGGCTTGGCGATCGCTATCACACCCATTGCGACCCGCGATTGAACGCCGAACAATCGCTCGAACTCGCGTTTCTGGTGGCTGAAATGCTCAACGAAGCGGTGGGGACACGCGACACGGAATGGAGCGCCAACGCCGCCTGATCCTCCATCCTTGCGCAAGCCTCGAATGCGGGCAATCCGGGCGCGATCTCAGGTGGCGGCCGGACAATAGCGCGCAACGTAATCGCCATGCCCCGGCATCTGCTGCACCAGATAGCGGATCGATTTTTCCATCTCGTCCGCCTCCTGCCGGGTCTTGGCCGGATCAAGCGCGTCGGCCATCGCATTATGCCCGCCCATCTTTATGCCCTGGCCCATCATCACCGCCGCCCAGCTGGTTTCGGTGAACAATTCGTCCTCTTCGCGGAAGATCTGGCCGTTGGCTTTGAATATCTCGATCTTCTCGGTCAGCGTGTCGGGCACCTGCATCGTGCGCACATAGTTCCAGAAATCGGAATCATCGCGCGATGTGGCGTTGTAATGCAGGATCAGGAAATCGCGGATGCGGGCATATTCGCGGCCCGTAAGGCGGTTGAAGGCATCTTCCTGCGCCTGTGTGATACCGTCCAGCGACAATAGCGAAATCAGCTTGTCGATCCCGGTGTTCACGAGGTGGATTGAGGTGGACTCCAGCGGCTCCATGAAACCTGCGGCAAGGCCCAGTGCGATCACGTTCCTGTTCCAGAACTTTTTGCGCCTGCCTGTGACGAAACGCAGGAAATTCGGTTCGGCCTGCGGTTTGCCCGCGATATTCCCGACAAGGATGTCGAGCGCCTCCTGATCTTCCATGTAACTTGAACAATAGACGTGCCCGTTACCGTTGCGGTGTTGCAACGGTACCTGCCATTGCCAGCCCACACGGTGCGCGGTGGCGCGGGTAAACGGCGGGGGCGGGCTGCCATCGTCGCGGTGGCAGGGCAGCGCGACCGCGCGGTTGCACGGCAGATACTGGCTCCAGTCGTCATAGCCGGTCTGCAAGGCCTGCTCGATCAGCAGACCACGGAAGCCCGAACAATCGATGAACAGATCGCCTGCGAATTTTTGCCCATCATCCAGCGTGACGTCGGTAACAAACCCGGTTTCACCGTTCAGCGCGACATCGGCGATCCGCCCTTCCTGCCGGACAACGCCGCGCGCTTCGGCAAAGCGCCTGAGATAGGCGGCATAGCGGGTCGCATCGAGGTGATAGGCGTAATTGACCGGCGGCAGATCATCGCGCGCGAAATCCTGCGTGCGGGCAAACTTGCCGAAATAGGCGGCCATTGTTTCAAGGTTGAAAACCTGAATCGGACGCTTGTCGCCCGCATTCGCCATGCGGTGCCAGACATGGTGAAACGATATCCCGCCCATGGTGTATCCATAGGCACCGAAAGGATGGATATAGCTGTCGCCGATCCGGTTCCAGTTTTCGAATTGAATGCCGAGCTTGAACGTGCCGCCGACCGCGGCCAGCATTTCGGCTTCGTCGACGCCGAGCAGAGTGTTGAAACCGACGAAAGGTGGAATCGTTGCCTCACCGACACCGATCGTGCCGATGGCCTCTGATTCGATCAGCGTGATTTCCACAGGCCGTCCAGCCTTGATACGGGACAGCGCAGCGGCTGCCATCCACCCGGCTGTGCCTCCACCAACGATAATTATACGTTGAATTTGCATGATTTCCTCGATCCCAGCCGCGCGCTTGGCGGCCATTATTGCGTGTTTCCGAGGCCCCGCCAAGTGTTGCAAGAATGCATCAGGGGGCGCAGATTTCAAGTCTTGAGAACGCTCTCAAGATGAGTTACAAACCTTGCGTCAACACCCGATGATCGGCACGAATCTGTCACGGGACAAGGGGAGGTCTGAAACTAATGCAATTCGCACCGATTGCGCCGTCGCGGCGTATTTTTGCTCTGGGCACCGCATCGTGCCTTGCCCTGTCAGCCGCACTTGCAGCGCCCGCGCCCGCGCTTGCGCAGGACGCGAACGCTGAGGATCTGCCCGCAGAAAACGCTGCTGCGGCTGAGCCAGCCGAAGGCGATATCGTCGTCACCGGCTTTCGCGCCTCGCTCCGGAACGCCCAGAATATCAAGCGCAACGCAGACACCTTTGTTGACGTGATCACCGCCGAAGATATCGGCGCCTTGCCCGACCGTTCGGTTGCCGAAGCGTTGCAGCGCGTCCCCGGCGTCAACATTGGCCGATTCGAAAAGCCTTCCGATCCCGATCGCTTCTCGGTTGAGGGCACGGGGGTGATCGTGCGCGGTCTGCCGTTCGTGCGTTCGGAACTGAACGGGCGCGACATCTTTTCGGCCACGGGTGGCACCGTTCTCAGCTTCAATGATGTCTCGCCCGAATTGCTGGGCCGGGTCGAAGTGTTCAAGAACCTCACCGCCGACATGGTCGAAGGCGGGATTGCGGGCACGGTCAACCTCGTCACCCGCAAACCGCTTGATCGGCGTGGCACGCATCTGTCGGGCACGGTCGAAGCCAATTACGGCGATCTTGCCGAAGAATGGTCGCCGGGCGTTTCGTTTATCGGTTCGACAACGTTTGAAAGTGAAGTCGGCTCGTTCGGGGTGCAACTGGGTTATGCCAAGTCCGAACTGATCAGCCGCACCGACGCCTCGCAGATTACCGATCCGTGCTATCGCGCTGCAACGCTGGATGGCGGCTGTTTCCGCGTGCGCCCGGTGGGCAGCAACGGGTTCCTCGACGGAACCAATTTTGACGAAACCAACTTCCCGCCTCCAGGCTCCGTGGTTGTCCCCAAGGGCGCAGGCGTGCGCACCACCGAACTGGAGCGCGATCGTGAGGCATTTTCGGCGGTTGCCCAGTACGAAAGCCCCAGCAGCGATCTGCTTGTGACCTTTGAATGGCTGCGCGCCGAGACCAGCTTCGCTACCAAGGAGTTTGCCGCGCTGGCACTGGTCAATGATGACGCGCTGTTCCCGGTGCCGGCGGCGGGCAGCACGTGGGAGTTCGACGAAAACGGCATCTTCCAGCGCGGCAT
Organism: Erythrobacter sp.; assembly: GCA_041741215.1. Lineage (GTDB taxonomy): Bacteria > Pseudomonadota > Alphaproteobacteria > Sphingomonadales > Sphingomonadaceae > Erythrobacter. Next base: position 5,101 of record JBGSKN010000152.1, read on the forward strand.
CCTCAGCCAGCGGATCGGCGATTCCTTCGCCAACCCGGCCGGGCGCGGGGGCATTCCGTTTGAAACCTTGCGGTTCGAGCGCGCAACCGATGCGAAGACGCAGGATTTCTCGTTCGACGTCGACTGGAACATCACTGATCGTTTGCGGGTCAATTTCGAAGCGCAGCGGATCGAATCCGATCTGAAGCAGGATTCGATCATCGGCGTGATGAACAGCTGGGCAAACATCGCCATCGATGCCACCGGCAGCGCCCCGCAAGTCCAGTTCCTCGCACCTCCGGGATCGCCCAGCGATTTCTTTAGCAGCGGCGACAACACCTTCTTCTGGTTCCTGCTCGACAGTAAGGCCCGCAACGAAGGCGAACTCGACAGCCTGCGGTTCGATGCCGAATATGACATCAGCGACGAAGGCTTCTTCAAGACCGCCAAGTTCGGCGCGCGCTGGTCGGATCGTGACCGGGTCACGCGCGACACCAATTTCAGCACCTGGGGCAATCTGTCCGCACCGTGGGCTGGCCGCGCGGGTTGTCTGCCGTGGGGTGAAGGGGCGGGTTGCCAGCCGGGCGCACCGGGCACAACGTCACTCTTCGTCGATGGCGTAGCTGTGTTTGAGCCGGGCTTTACCCCTGGCCGGTTCTTTGAAGGTGCGACGAACCCTGACGGAACTGTTGACCTTGGCAATTCCTTCGCGATTGGCGGCGGCGCCTTTGTCGATGATTTCCCCGGCTTTGCCAACCTGCGCACGCCATTTGAAAGCGGCTTTCAGCGCGGCAGCACTCCGGCTCCGTTGCCGGGCGGCGGGTTCTTCTTTGGTGGAGACGATTTGCTGGGTGAATACCTTGCGGGCACGACCACCGAACAGGCGCGCGCGATCAACCAGTTTTCGCTTACGACCAACCCATTTTTCGGGGTCAACAACCGCACCTTCAACAATGCGTTGACGGGTGAGGTCACGCCATGCGACCCGTTCTGCACGCCCGAAATATCGGCGGTGGCTGAAACCACCAAGGCTGCTTATGGCCGGATCGATTACGGCACAGATTTCGACAATGGCTGGAAGCTGATCGGCAATTTCGGTCTGCGTTATGTCGAAACCGAAGTGAAGGCCGCCGGGATCATCGGGCTGCCCAATGGCGCGTTCTTTGACGATACGGGCGCCGGCGGGAATGGCGATGGTGTTGTGCAGGTTGAAGAAATCAACCTGGCGTGCCGACCAGAACGGCAAACCGGGCCGGATGCGCCCAGCTTCTGCAGCCTTTCGGATGCGCGCAAGGCCGAATTTGCCGCTGCCCATACTGGCGAGGTGATCGTCGATGACCGCAAGGTCACGTTCGACAACTGGCTGCCCAGCTTCAACGCTTTGCTGGATACCGGCGATGGGTTGCTGTTCCGTGCGGCGGTATCAAAGGGGCTGAGCCGGCCCGATCTGGGAGCGTTTCGTTCGGGCGGGGCGATGGGCGATAACACCGGCAACCTGCTGCGCGAGGGCACGCTCGAAACCGGCCCATTGTTCCGGCTGTCGACCGGCAATCGCAACCTGCGGCCGATCGAATCGTGGAATTACGATCTCTCGGTCGAATGGTATTTCGATGACGTCGGATCGCTGATTATTTCTGGCTTTGTCAAGGACATCACGGGCATCGTTGATAGTGGTTTCGACATTGTCAACTTTGTCAGCCCCGGCATTCCTTCGCTGGATGTCGAGGTTAATGGTCCGGTCAATTCGCAGAACGGCACGCTCAAGGGCGCGGAAATCTCCTACCAGCAAACCTTCGACTTCCTGCCGGGACTGTTCAGCGGGTTCGGCACGCAGCTGACCTATACCTATGTCGATGGCGGCGATTTCAAGAACAGCGATCTTGCCGGGTCGCTTGGGCCGCTTGCCGCAGGTCAGCCGCTCGCGGGGATTTCAAAGAGCACGGTCAATGCCACCTTGTTCTATGAAAAGGACTGGTTGTCGGCGCGTGCTGCCTATAACTGGCGTTCGGCCTTTCTGATTACGCCGCGCGATGACATCTTCCCGTTCTCGCCGGTCTGGGGCGAATCGACCGGGCAGCTTGACGCGTCGGTTTTTGTGACGGTCAGGGAAGGGCTGAAGCTTGGCGTGCAGGGCGTGAACCTGCTTGACGAGGTAACTCGCACCAGTCAGGTGATCGACTTTGACGGGACGCGGGTGACACGGTCGGGGTTCCGCAACGACCGGCGCTATACCTTCCTCGCCCGCTTCGATTTCTGACGCGAGAGGATACGTGACTATGGCAGGGCTGCTGAAAGCGGTTGCGCTATCAGCAGCCCTGTTGTTTGCGGCCGGGGCGGCGCCTGCTCCCGCGACCGGCGATGCGCCCACGGTGCTGGCCCCGTTGGAGGGGGCCGGTTGGGAGCTGGCGTGGGCTGACGAATTCGATGGCGACAGCCTCGACCGCAGCAAGTGGACGCCCGAAGTTTCGTGCTGGGGTGGGGGCAATTCTGAGCGCCAATGCTATACTGACAGGCCCGAAAATATCGCGCTCGAAGGCGGGCTGCTGCTGCTAAAAGCGCGCAAGGAACGCTACACCGGCCCGGCACGCCCGCCTGAAATTGCAGAAAATCCCAATCCGCAGCTGACCCAGAGCTATACTTCGGGCAAGGTGCGCACGCGCGGGCTGCATGCGTGGCGTTATGGCCGGATTGAAGTGCGCGCCAAGCTGCCGCCGGGGCAGGGCCCCTGGTCGGCGGTGTGGATGATGCCTGATACCGATGCCTATGGCGCGTGGCCGCTATCGGGCGAGATCGATATCCTTGAGGCGGTCAATATTGGTGCCAGGTGCAAGATATGCGGCGGCGACCGGGGTGAAAACCGCACAATCAGCGCGCTGCATTTCGGCGATCTGCCTCCGCGCAATCGGTTGGTCGATCACCGCACGGCTCTGCCCGACGGGGCGCTGCCTTCGGATGATTTCCACGTCTATGCGGCCGAATGGGGCGAAGGACTGATCCGGTTCCTGGTCGATGACCGGGTTCACCTGACTGTCACCGCAGATCAGTGGGATAGCGCATCGCCGCTCGCCCTTGGCAATGCTGCGGCACCGTTCGATCAACCGTTCTATGTCATGGCCAACCTTGCCGTGGGCGGACGCCTGGCTGAAGAAAACAATGCCAAGGGGCTTGCGGCCAGCAGCTTTCCCGCGCAATTCGCGATTGATTGGATCAGGGTTTACCAATGCGCAGGCGATCCTGACCGGGGTCGCGCGTGCATGCGGTAGGCAGGACGGGAATGGACCGGTAATGGCGCGGGTGCGCAAAACTGTCACGATCAAGAGCGTGGCCGAGGATGCGGGCGTCTCGCTTCAGACGGTGAGCCGGGTGGTCAACGGCGGGCCGAACGTGCGCCCGCAATTGCGCGACAAGGTGCGCGCTTCGATTGAACGGCTGGGCTATGTCCCCTCGCTCGCCGCGCAGCGGATGAGCGGGTCGCGTTCCTACATCATCCTTGCCATCAACGACCGCGAACGCACGCTGGCTGACTGGAGCGAGCGGCGCGGCACCGACTGGGTTGATCAGATGCTGCTGGGCGGGATTCTCACCTGCTCGAAACACGGCTACCGGATGATGGTGGAACTGGTCGATACCCATTCCGATCATGTCGAGCGCGAATTGGGCGCGGCCATTTCCGCCTTGCAGCCCGATGGCGTGATCCTGACCCCGCCGCACTCGGAAAACCGGCTGATTACCGAATTGCTGGCGGCGCGCGCGATCCCGTTTGCGCGGATCGGGTCGAATGCGCCGGGGCCGGGAATCCCGCTGACAATGGGCGATGAAGGCGCTGCGCATCTCGCCGCCAGCCGGTTGATCGAACTCGGCCATCGCCGGATCGCGATGATCGCCGGGCCATCGCAATACAGCCTGAGCGCGTGGCGCATCGATGGCTGGCGGCGCGCGCTCGGCGATCATGGCATTCCCAGCGAAGGACTGCTGGAGGTGGGCGATTTCGGCTATGAATCGGGCACCCGCGCGGCGCGCGCGCTGCTTGATCGCAACCCCGATCTTACCGCGATCATCGCCAGCAGCGACCAGATGGCGCTTGCCGCGCTTGAGGTGGCGCGTGACCGTGGGCTGCATGTGCCGCGCGACCTGTCGCTGATCTCTTTCGACAACACCCCGATCGTGCGCTTTTCGCAACCGCCGTTGACGGCCATCGATCAGCCAATTGCCGAAACGGTTTCGCGCGCGGTCGAACAGTTGATCGCGCGCGGTGAAGACAGCGATAGCGACACGGTGATCGAAGTGGCTGCGGCGCTGGTTGAACGTTCCTCCACCGCGCCTGCGCCGGGCAAGGCTTGAACACGCCCCGCGCTGCTGAGGCGGCGCGCCAGAGCCGCTGGTTCCTGGTGCTGTTCGCGCTTGCGGCTGCGGGCGGCGCGGTGGCTTATGTCCCCTTGCTGACAGTGCTGTTGCCGCAGCAGATCGTCAGACTGCAGGGCGGCGAAGATGTCGCCGCGCTGGCGCAGGTGGCGTTTCTGGGTGCGGTCATGGCCAGCCTTGCCAATATCGCCGTGGGGATGTTGAGTGACCGCAGCCGAACGCGCCGCCCATGGATCATCGCCGGGCTGATTGCGTCCAATCTGGCGCTGATCGCTGTCGGCAAGGCAGGATCGATCGCTGAACTGGTGCTGCTGATCATGGCGTGGCAGGTCGCGCTCAACCTGATGCTCGCGCCGCTGATGGCCTGGGCGGGGGATTGTTTCCCCGATAGCCAGAAAGGCGTGCTGGGCGGGGCATTGGCGCTGGCCCCGGCGCTGGGGGCGATTGCAGGATCGGTGGTGACGTTTGCCGGGCTGGTTGCGCCGGATGCGCGGCTGGGGCTGGTGGCGCTGCTGGTGACGGTGCTGGTGCTGCCCGCCGTTTTGCTGGGTGGTGGCAGAGCGCGCGCTGAACTGATGCAGCCGGTAAAAACGGCTGGCGATCCGCTGCGGCTGCGTGATCGGGTGGTGGCGCGGATGTGGGCCGCGCGGCTGCTGGTGCAGGTGGCAGAAGGCGGGATGTTTGCATTTCTGCTCTATTGGCTGCGTTCGCTGGCGCCCGATTATCCTGAAAACGGCGCGGCCAATATCTTCAGCATCGTGCTGGTCTGCGCGGTGCCGCTGTCGCTGGTGCTGGGCCGCTGGTCGGATCGGCACGGACGCCCGGTGCTGCCGCTGGTCGCCTGCGCGCTGCTGTGCAGTGCCGGGATGCTGGTGATGGCGGTCGCAGGCACGCTGGAAATGGCGATTGCGGGCTATGTGCTGTTCGCGATAGCGGCGGCGATATTCCTTGCGCTTCATTCCGGCCAGACGCTGCGCGTGCTGCCTGCGCCGCAGCATCGCGGGCGCGATCTTGGGCTGTTCAACCTCACCAACACCGTGCCGGGAATGGTGATGCCGTGGCTGACAGTGATGCTGGTGCCCGGCTTTGGTTATTCGGCGCTGTTTGTGCTGTTTGCCGCGCTGTCACTGCTGAGCGCGATGTTGCTCGCCGCTGTCGCCCGAAGCGCGTGAAGCGGGCGGCAGATACTTGCCAAACTGCACTTTGTGGGGCATAGGTTGATAACGTTCTCAAAATGACACGGCCTTGGGAGGGGCTGGCTTGATGATACCACAATTGCTCGGGCGGCTGGCCTGCGGTGCGGGGCTTGCCGCTGTGTTGGCGGGGTGCGCGGTTGCGCCAACGGTGCAAAGCGTCGGCGCAGCCGCGCAAGCAATGCCGCAGGACACCTCGCCCGAAGTTCTGCTTGCGCGCATGAGCCTTGAACGCAAGGTTGCGCAGCTGGTGATGCCCGATATCGGCTCGATCACGCCGGATGACGTGCGGCAATACCGGTTCGGCACAATCCTCAATGGCGGCAATTCCGGCCCCTATGGCGATGACAAGGCACCCGCCGCGGACTGGCTGCGTCTGGCTGACGAATATTGGGAAGCCTCCACCGCGCCGCTGCCGGGCGGCGAACCGGTGATCCCGGCGGTCTGGGCTACCGATGCGGTGCATGGCCATGCCAATGTCATCGGCGCGACGGTGTTTCCCCACAATATCGCGCTGGGCGCTACGGGCGATGCTGATCTGATCCGCCGGATTGGCGCGGCGACGGCGGTCGAGATTGAAGTCACCGGGATCGACTGGACATTTGCCCCCACCATCGCGGTGGCGCGTGATGACCGCTGGGGCCGGACATACGAGAGTTATTCCGAAGACCCGGCGCTGGTCAGCCGTCTTGGCGCGGCGATGGTCGAAGGCTTGCAGGGGCGTCCGGGCGAACCGGGGTTCCTTGGCGCGGGCAAGGTCGCGGCGACGGCCAAGCATTTCTTTGGCGATGGCGGCACCGCGCAGGGTGTCGATCAGGGTGATGTCAACGGCGATCTGGCCGAATTGATGGCGATTCACGCCGCGCCCTATCCCGCCGCAATCGGCGCGGGCGTTGCCAGCGTGATGGCCAGTTTCAATTCGATCAATGGCACGAAAATGCACGGCAATGGCCCGCTTTTGACCGGCGAGTTGCGCGGCAATCTTGGCTTTGAGGGCCTCGTGGTTGGCGACTGGAACGGGCATGGGCAAGTCATCGGCTGCACCAATTCGGATTGCCCGCAGGCGTTGCTGGCGGGCCTTGATGTCTACATGGTGCCCGAGGACTGGAAGGCGCTCCTCGCGTCGCTGACGGCGCAGGTAAGCGATGGCACGATCCCGATGGCGCGGCTGGATGAAGCGGTATTGCGGGTGCTGCGATTGAAACAGCAGCTTGGCACCTTCGATGGCGAGGTTAAGCCATCATCGCGGGCCTATGGCGGGCGCTGGGAACTGCTTGGTTCGCCCGAACACCGCGCGATTGCGCGCGAAGCGGTGGCCAAATCGCAGGTCTTGCTCAAGAACCACGGCGTGCTGCCGTTGCAGCCGGGCGCGCGGATCGAAGTGGCGGGCAGGGCGGCGGACAACATCCCGCAGCAAGCGGGCGGCTGGTCGGTCACCTGGCAGGGCGGCGGCGATCTGACCCCGGATGATTTCCCCGGTGCGACATCGATCTATGCCGGGATCGCGGCAGCGGCCAAGGCTGCGGGCGGCGAGGCGGTGCTTGCCAGTGATGATGCGCCGATCGGCAAGCCCGATGCTGCCATCATCGTGTTCGGTGAGGAGCCCTATGCCGAGTTTGTCGGCAACCGCAAGGATCTGGTGTTCCGCGACGAAGAAGGTCTTGCGCTGCTCAAATCCTATCGCGCGCGCGGTGTGCCGACGGTGGCGGTGTTCCTTTCAGGCCGCCCGATGTGGATGAACCGAGAATTGAACGCTGCCGATGCCTTTGTCGCGGCATGGCTGCCCGGCAGCGAAGGGGCAGGCGTTGCCGATGTGCTGTTCGCGCAGGCCCCGGCCACCGGGCGGCTTTCGTTCAGCTGGCCCGCCACCTGCGAAGGTACCCCGGTCAATGGCCCCCCAGTCAACGGCTCCGGAGCTGCGCTGTTTCCGCTTGGCTACGGGCTTGATCTGACCACCAGCGCGCAGCTTGCGCCGCTGGATGAGGCTTGCGATGCGCTCAGCATCGATACCGGCGCGGCGTGGTTCGCCAATGGAAAGCTTGGGATGCAGGTGCAGGCGGTGGCGGATAATGCCTTGCTGCCTGATCTGCGCGGGGTGGGCAGCGGGATTACCGCCACCGGGATCGACCGCAAAGCGCAGGAAGACGCGCGCCGCATCGCCTTCGCGCCCGGCGCGAAGCTGGCGCTG
>JBGSKN010000153.1:0-12745 GCA_041741215.1 Erythrobacter sp.
GGCATGGACATCCGTTATGTGGTCACCTCGCTGGCTGGCGGCTCAGCCGAACACATCTACGACACGCTCTACTGCGCACGCGGCCAGGCCGAGAACCTGATCAAGCTGCACAAGAGCCAACTGAAGAGCGACCGGACCTCGTGCCGCTCGGCGAATGCCAATCAGATGCGCCTCATCCTGCACACCGCCGCCTACTGGCTGATGTGGCGTATCCAACAGGAAATCCCCAAAGCCGCCGCGCTGGCCAAGGCCGAGTTTGCAACGCTGCGGCTGCGGCTGCTCAAGGTCGCTGCCCGCGTCATCGAAACCGCAACCCGCATCCGCGTCGCCTTTGCCTCGGCCTGCCCGGATGCCGCCCTGTTCCAGACTATCGCCGCTGCGCTCAGGCCAGCTCCGACATAGCCAATGCGGCCGTGCCGCTGACCCCTGAGCCCCTCGACATCAACCCCGGCACCTTCGATCTTCTCGACATTGCCTATGAAAACATCTTGCCAAACCAGCAGAACCGGACGCTGGGGCTGAATTCGGACCTGCTCGGTTGCACCTCTGCCCGGATTACCACGCGGCCAGGTGCGCGCGACACGGAAAACACCGCGATCAACACCCGCTTTGGCATCTATCCGAACGGCAACAACTTCGCCTGCCAAGCCAATGGAGATTTCTGCCCCGCTGACGTGACCCGCAATGATTTGGTGCGGCGGGTGACGGTGAATGGCAACGGCAACAACGCAACCTGCGAGAATACCGCTGGAGGCGGACTGATCCCGTATACGGACATCCCCGGCGGCGCTGTGCCCAAGCAAGGCTTCCCGCTCGATACGTGTCAGGCGCTAGGTCTAGCGGGCTGCCTAAGTTTCGGCGATGGCGTATGGCCGGTGGATACCTATCTGAACGATATTCACAGCACCACATCGGCATCGACCCCCGGTCTGGATGCGGACGGTAACGGGAAGATCACTCGCTTTGAAGTCTATCAGTGGGAACGCGACGTCGCGTCGCGAACCGCGCCGCGTGAACTGGCGCGCGTCAATACTACCTCTCCGACCAGAACCACGCTTTATTGTTCGGCCCCGCGCCCGATCGCAGGCACGCCGGTTGTGCCTTCGAATACGCAAAAGGATCGCCGTATCGTAACCGTGGCGGTGGTGGACTGCGATGGTCAGGGTGGCCGGTTTGACGTCAACACCTTCAGGTTTGTCGATCTTTTCCTGCTTGGCCCCATTACCGGCCCAGCCGGGGCAGGCGAGCTCAAGGCGGAGTTGATCGGCCCGGCAAAGCGCGCCGACGGCGGCAGCGGGTTCCAGACCTTTGGCCGCAAAAAGCCGGTGCTTGTCCAATGATCCGCCGTTTCATCCGGAACCGTGGGGGAACCGCCGCAACCGAATTTGCGCTGATGTTGCCGTTGATGCTGGCGCTGATTTTCGGGTCGATGGAGGCCGGGCATTTCTTCTGGACGCAGCACAAGATCGTCAAATCGGTGCGCGACGGCGCGCGTTTCGCATCGCGGCTCGATGTCGAACGCCTGTGCGCGGGCGATGCCGCGCTGCTGACGGAAATTCGCAATGTCACGGCAACCGGCCAATTCGCGGCAGGCGGCACCCCCAAAGTTCCCGGCTGGGACCCTGCGGACGTCGTGGCAACCCCTTCTTGCGGGCAGTTTGTCGATACGGGGATCTATGCCGATCTGGGTGGGCCGGGGCCGCTTATCACGGTTGATTCAGGCCCGGTCGCCTATCCTTCGATCCTTTCCGGCCTTGGCTTTATCGATGACACGGTGAACCTCTCGGCCGAATCAAGCACGGCGGTCATGGGCATATGACCCGGCTTTCACTCTTTTTGCGCAACACGCGCGCCGCATCGGCAGCCGAGTTCGTGCTCGTCCTTCCGCTGGCGCTGCTGTTGCTGTTCGGCATCATCGATGTCGGCAACTATGCATGGACGCTCAACGAATACGAGAAAGCGACCCAGATGGGCACCCGCTTTGCGGTTGTTAATGACATGGTTTCCTCTGGCCTCGCTACGGCAACCTATGTCGATGATCCGAGCTGCGGCACGGCCTTGTTGAGGGCCGGTGACAGGATTTGCCGCGAAGCATTGGGCACACTCGAATGCAGCAGCACCGGGTGCGCGTGCGCTGTTGCGCCCTGTCCCACCGACACTGGCTCGGATGCAGCCGCTTTTAACGCGCTGGTTACACGCATGCAGGTATTTCAGCCCGACATAACGGCGGAATCGGTGCGTATAACCTATCAGGGATCGGGGCTGGGCTTTGCCGGTGATCCCAACAAGCCTGAAATAGCCCCGCTTGTCACCGTACGAATCGTAAATGCGACGTACAATCCAATCAGCCTATCGCCTTTCGGTGCCGCAGTTCCTCTTCCTGACTTCTCCTATTCTTTGACGCTCGAAGATGGAGAGGGAACGCCGCCGTGAAGCTGAAATGGATAATCACATGACGAAGTCTGAAACCCTCACCCTGTTCCGCCGCCTGCCGACGCGAATGTGCGCCTGCGTGGTGGCGTCAGAGGGCGAATTGGCGCATCTCGATAGCCAGTTTTCCGAACAGTTCCGGCAGATTTTCACCAGCATTGCCGTTCCGGCCAACGCGCCGCTGCCTGCGCTTCCCGTCACGCAAAGCAATGTTCTGGTGATCGAGGTCAATCCGGGGCTGCCCGGTTCGATCGGGCGTATCGAGCAGGCGCGCTCCAGATATCCAGACCTCCCGATCATCGCTGCGGTTGAAAACCTTGACCTTGGCAAAGTGCGCACGCTGATGCGGCTGGGCATCAAGGATGTGGTTGCCCTGCCCTTCAATGCTGACGAACTGATCCCGGTCGTCATCGACCTCAGCACCCAGTGCGCAAGCCAGTCGGCCGGTCTTGCGCCGATGCAGGCGGTGGTTCACTCGTCCGGCGGGGCCGGAGCCAGCACGGTGGTTTCGCACCTCGCAGCCGCGATAACCGAACAGGACGAAGACGCGCGCTGCTGCATTGTCGATCTCGATTGCCAGTTTGGTGAGCAGGCGAGCCTGTTCGGCGTTTCGCCCAGCACGAGCGTGATTGATTGCCTTGATGCAGGCGACCGGCTCGATTGGGACATCATCACCAATGCCGTGACCAGCGTCCGGCCCAGGATCGATCTGCTGGCCGCCCCGCGTGATATTCCGCCGCCGGAGACGGTCGATGCCGACCAGTTGCTCAGGTTGCTGACCATGCTGCGCCAGCATTACGATCACGTGCTGATCGATTTCCCGGCCGGGTGGACGAACGCCGGCCTGTCGGCTGCCTGTGCATGCAACCGGCTGCTGCTCGTCGTGGATCAATCGGTGCGGAGCATCAGCCGGGCGAGCAAGTCCATCGCGCTGCTCGACAGCGTGGATGTTGATCCTGGCAATGTCGCACTGGTGGTCAATCGCGCTGAAAAACGCCTGTTCCAGGTGATTGGCGCGCAAGATGTCGGCGACACGCTTGGACGGGAAATTGCCGCGGTCATTCCGCTGGTCAAAACCGGCTTGCAAGAAGCGCAGGTGCGCGGCTTGCTGTTCAGCGAAGAAGAGCCCCGGAGCGCCTTTGCAAAAGCCTTCGCCCAGCTGGCCGAATCCGATCTGTCGGGCGATGAACAATCATGAAATGGTCCGTCAGAAAGACTGGCATTCAGACCGAACAGACGGTTGATCCGGAACAGCAGCCCGTCGCTCCACCGTCTGAGGCGGCGCTGTTCCACGATAAGGCGCAGGCCGCCCTGCTTGAGCTGAAGATTTCGATCCACCGCTCGCTGCTCGACAAGATCAACCTTTCCGCGCTGGACAAGCTGCCGCGCGCGACCATCCGCTCAGAGGTCGCCGAAATCATTGGCGAGATCCTGGCCGACCAGAAGGAAAAGCTGAACCGCGCCGAACGTGAGGCACTGGTCGACGATGTTCTGGACGAATTGCTTGGCCTTGGCCCGCTTGAGCCACTGCTTCAGGACGAATCGATCACTGACATTCTGGTGAACGGCCCCAAAACCGTCTTTGTCGAACGTTTCGGCAAGCTGGAGCGCGCGGCAACGATGTTCCAGGATGAACGCCATCTCATGCGGATCATCCAGAAGATCGTCAGCGCAGTTGGTCGCCGGATTGACGAATCCTCGCCTTTCGTCGATGCCCGGCTGGCAGACGGATCGCGTGTCAATGCGATTGTCGCTCCGCTTGCGGTTGACGGGTCGCTGCTTTCGATCCGCAAGTTTGCGAAAAAGCGGATCGGCATGGACCGGCTGGTCGAATTCGGAAGCCTTACCCCGGCAATGGCGGATATCCTGCGCGCGGTGGTCGCGCTGCGCCGGAATGTCCTGATCAGCGGCGGCACCGGTTCGGGCAAGACCACCCTGCTCAATGCGCTGTCATCCTTTATTGCTGACAGCGAACGCATCGTCACCATCGAGGATAGCGCCGAACTGCAATTGCAGCAGGAACATGTGGCACGGCTGGAAACCCGGCCCTCCAATATCGAGGGCAAGGGCGAGATATCCCAGCGCGATCTTGTGAAGAATGCGCTGCGCATGCGTCCAGACCGGATCGTGGTTGGCGAAGTCCGGGCCGGCGAAGCATTTGACATGCTTCAGGCCATGAACACCGGCCATGATGGATCGATAACCACTGTGCATGCCAACACGCCCCGCGATGCGCTGGCGCGTGTCGAGCAGATGATCGGGATGAGCGGTATTGATATGCCAGCCCGGTCAGCCCGCGCGCAGATTGCATCGGCGGTCGATGTCGTGGTGCAGGTCGGCCGCCTGTCGGATGGCCGGCGCAAGGTGATGAGTGTCTCGGAAGTGACCGGCATGGAAGGCGACACCATCACGATGCAGGAAATCTATCGCTTCAAGATGACAGGCCGGACCGAGAATGGTGACGTTCTGGGCCGGTTTGAAGCGACCGGAATCCGGCCAAAGTTTGCCGCCGATGCGGCGACTGCCGGAATCAACCTCAGCGCCGATCTGTTCCGCCCTGAGCACGGGGCAGAGACAGCATGACCGATGCCTTGCTGAAACTGGGAGTTCTGCTCGCGCTGTTCGCGACCACCTTTATCGTGGTGCAGGCGGTTCTCAATGTGGCCTGGGCGCGCCGTTCGCGCTTGAACACAATCAATCAGCGTCTGAAGTGGATCAGTGAAGGCCGCAGCCGCCACGAGATCATTTCGGTTCTGCGCAAGAATACGGGCGGCGATTTTTCCGCCTTCCCGCAGCCATTGGCCAGCTTGCTGGCGGCGCTGGAACGATCGCTCCGATCCGCCGGAGTGCCATTCGCGACCAGTCAGGTCGTGTTTGCAATGGCGGTTGCTTTCGGACTGCTGGCAGCCGTGATTGGCATCGCGGCGGCGATGAGCGGTTTCACGATGTCGGCTGGCCCAGTTCTGCTGATCTGCACGCTGGCTTTCTGCGCCGCCGTGCTGCTTCCCGTGCTGGTGGTGAACGTCTTGGCACAAAGACGCCGGAAGCGGATGGAAGAACAGTTTCCGATCAGCCTGGATGTTTTCATCCGCGCGCTGCGCGCAGGCCATCCGGTGGCTTCGGCCATCGACCTCCTGACCAAGGAAATGCCCGATCCGATCGGCAGCGAATATGGACTGGTCGCAGACGAGGTGTCCTACGGAGCCGAGCTTGCAGACTCGCTTGCAGGCATGGCGGAAAGATGGGGGCTTGAAGATATCCGAATGTTCGTTGTCTCACTCTCGGTGCAGAACGAGACGGGCGGCAATCTGGCCGAAATCCTTGAAAATCTCGCATCTGTCATTCGCGCCCGCGCAAGCCTCTACCTCAAGGTTCGTGCGCTGAGTTCCGAAGGCAGGATGACGGGATGGATTCTGACCATTCTTCCGGTCGGAGCCTTTCTGGCGTTGTTTATCATAAACCCCGCTTTCTACCTCGATGTTGCAGATGACCCGGCCTTCATCATCGGCTTTGTCGGCCTGATGGTGATGTATGCCATTGGATTTGCAACGATCCGTGCCATGATCAATATCAAGGTCTGACGGCGATGATTGATCTGATAGCAAGCAGCCTTGTCATAAAGACCGCCGTATTGTTCGGCATCTTTGCGGTTATTGCATTTCTTGCCTTTGTCGGTCTGAATCTCGCGCTCCGCCGCCGTGATGAGCGAATTGCTCTTGAAAAACTGGTTGTCGCGCGCCCGGAACAGGCCTTTTCCGGCAGTCTGCGCAGCGACGGGAACACCAGTGCATGGGCACGCATGGCCCAGAAGATCGAACAGGCGGGGCTGAGCCTCGCTGACTCCAAGGATGATCGCCTCAGCGCCAAGCTCAGGGAGGCGGGGTATAGCAGCCCGTCGGCATCGCGCATTTTCACCTTGATCCGGCTGACAATGGTGTTTGCGCTTCCGGGGATCGCGCTGGCGGTGCTTTATCTCGCAGGCAAGCGGCCGGAACTTTTTACAATCTACATGGTCGGCTCGGCATTGGGTCTGGCGGGCCTTTTTCTGCCGAATCTTTTCATCAGCGCCAAAGCCGATCGCCGCAAAGAGGCAATTGTGAACGGCTTTCCCGATTGCCTCGATCTGATGCTCGTCTGTGTCGAGGCCGGGCTTGGGATCGAGGCGGCAATGGACCGCGTTGGCCGCGAGGTCGTGCAGGCACATCCGCTGGTTTCCGAACTGCTTTCCGCCACAGGTTTCCAGCTGCGTGCAGGTGCCTCACGCGAGGAGGCTTTCCGGAGCCTTTCCGAATCCGCCGGGGTGGATGAAATTCGCTCGTTTGCGACGCTGCTGATCCAGTCCGACAAACTCGGCACCAGCCTGGGCAGCACGCTTCGCGTCTACGCAGAAGAAATGCGCGAAAAACGCAAAATGCGCGCCGAGGAAAAGGCGCACCGGTTGCCAGTTCTGATTTCTATACCGCTGGTGGTTTTCATGTTGCCGGTGATGATCGGGGTGCTGATGCTGCCCGCCGGCATCCGGGTTGTCCGTGAACTTGCTCCAGCATTGACAGGAGGATAGCGATGAAGGTTTGGGTTATAGTCGGCGCGACATTGTGTCTGGCAACCGGGGGATGCGCCTCATTCGATTTCGCCCCGCGATCCAAGGTCGCACAGCAAGCCGACATGAGCGGATATTTTGCCGAGCGTCTTGACGTTGGCCGTGCCCATCTGGCGGCTGGTCGCCCGACCAAGGCGATCGAGGCCTTCAGGCAGGCTTCCTACAACCGTGCGCTGGCACCTGAGGCATTCAATGGCATGGCAGTGGCCTATTCCACGCTGGGCCGCGATGATGTCGCCCGCGATCTGTTTGCGCGGGCGGCCGATCTTGATCCGACCGACCAACGCTATTGGCGCAACCTTGCTCGGGTGGACGAGCGGATCATGCTAGCTCAGCAGACTCCACCAGCAGAGCCGCCCGCGACCGAGGCAGCAGTGAATGCGGCGGCGGCGCCAGCAGACGATGCGCCGCAGACCCGCCCGGTGAGATTGGCCAAGGCCAAGGAGGTGTTCATTCGCACACTGCCGGCCGGCCAGACTTCGGGGGCGAAGGTTCCGGAAAAGAAACTGGAAGGCGCAGTCGTCAGATCAGCTATCGTGGTAACCGCGCCAAGGCCGCGCGCCGATTACCCGATCCGGATCAACGTGACACCGTCGCGCAAAATTGCGGCCGCATCGCTGCCAATCCGCATCATCCTCGACAAAAACTGAAATTGATCGGCTGACACGTGCCCCTTTTCGATCTCTTTGCCTTTGTGGTACTGGCCGGCCTCGCAGGTTTCGGGGCTTGGACTGATATTGCCAACCGGCACCTTTCCAACTGGCTTGGCCTTGCGACATTGGTGGCCGGACTGGTGTTTGCCGCGATTGGTGCAGCGCCCGCCGAATTCCTGAGCCATCTCGGGCATTTCGCCATCGCACTGGCGATCGGTCTGACGCTGTTTGCCGCGGGTGTCTGGGGCGGGGGCGACGGCAAGTTCTATGCAGCGGTGGCTGCGTGGTTCCCGATCAACCTGTTTTTCAATCTGATTTTCGCGATTTCGATGGTTGGTCTGGCGATGCTGATCGTCATGCTGATAAAATCGAGGGGGCGGCTGCTGCGCAAGGACACGCGGGGGGTGCCCTATGGCGTTGCAATTGGCTTGGGGGCGCTGGTCGCGCTTGGGCAGCAGATTTGGTAAAGCGACACCTCTTCAAGGGATTGCGCCAGATGGCCCTGACAGGCGCGATTGCCGCGCTGTCGTTCCCGGCTTGCCTGTCGGCCGAGGATGGATCCGCTACCGTGAGCGGCGAATTGCCGCCCGCCATCAGCGAACAGGCGAACGCGATCATTCCGGCCACCTCACCGATCAGCATTGCCGCACCGATCGGGAAAATAAGTCTGGCAAAGGCTGGTGACGAACTGGGCGAGCGACGGTTTGAGGCCAGGAGCATCGCCGCTGGCGTGGGTGTCGTATCATTTTCAAGAACCCGGCCGCGCCGGGACGCCAGTGGAATGCCACTGATTGGCTATCCGGCGGGGCTTCCATTGCACAATGCCCGTCTCTCCAGCACTTTTGGTTACCGGTTCCATCCGCTTTCCGGGCGCTATCAGCCCCATGCAGGGGTCGATCTGGCAGCGCCAATGGGGGCTCCGGTGGCCGCAACGGCTGATGGAATGGTCGGTTCGGCTGGGTGGATGGGAGGATATGGCCTGACGATCGAGGTCGACCACGGGCAGGCTATCCAGACCCGCTATGCCCACCTTTCCGCGATGGCCGTATCGCCGGGCCAAAGCGTCAAGCAGGGGCAGGTCATCGGATTTGTCGGTTCGACGGGCCGCTCCACCGGCCCCCACTTGCATTACGAAGTCCGGGTCGCCGAGGTGGCAATCGACCCATTGCCTTGACCAAGCAGATAGGGCGGAAAGCGCCCTGAAAACGCGTTCAATCTCCGACCATATCGCCCGGCGTGCCCAGATGCGGGGCTTCGTGCGTAGCCCAATCGGTATCGGCGGTCGGCGGTGCAGGCACCCCGGCCGGGCCAACCGATTCCGACGCTTCACCCAGGCGCAGGCGGTGCAGGTGCACCTTGGCGATCAGATTGGCTGAAATCGGCGCGGTCACGAACAGGAACACCGAAACCAGAAGCTCATGCGTGGTCCACTCGTCCTGCACGAGGTGGAAATAGGCCACCGAAGCCACCAGCATCCCGCCCAGACCCAGAGTTGTCGCCTTGGTCGGGCCGTGCAGCCGTTCCATCAGCGAAGGCAGGCGCACCAGCCCCCAGCTGCCAATCAGCGCAAAACTGCCGCCAATCACGATCAGCGAACTGACAATCACCTCGGCCAGAGGCAGCGAAACGCTCATTCGATGATGTCCCCGCGCAGCAGGAACTTGGCATAGGCGACGGTGCCGACGAACCCGACCATCGCCAGCAGCAGCGCGGCTTCGAACGAAGAGCCGCTGCTACCTGCAATTCCGGCGAGCACGATGATGCCGATGATGTTGATTACCATCGTATCAAGCGCAAGGATGCGATCAGTAACGCCCGGCCCTTTGAGTAACCGCCAAAGGTTCAGTGCCAGCGCCAGGCCGAGCGCTGCAAATCCAAAGCCGAGGGCATATTCGATCATACGAAAATCCTCAAAAGCCGGGCCTCGTAGCGCGCTTTGATCTTGGCGATCTCACGCGCCGGTTCGGGCGCGTGGAGCGCGTGGACAAGCAGATATTTGCCGCAGGCCGACACATCGCTCGACACGGTGCCGGGGGTAAGGCTGATCGTCCCGGCGAGGACGGTAATCGCTTCGGGCGAGGTCAGTTCGAGCGGGATTGCAAGCCAGGCTGGGCGCAAATCGCGATTGGGCTTGAACAGGATAATCGCGGCAACCTCGAAATTGGCGATGATGATGTCCCACACCACCAGCCCGCAATAGACAAGCGCGGACAGATAACGCACCTTTGGCCGCCCCGGCCACCACGGCGCGGTGAACAGGGGGATGGCAAAACCCAGCACCAGCCCCAGGAACAATGCGCCGAAGGTGAGATCGCCCACCATCACCATCCACATCACCGCCAGCAATACGCTGAGGCCCGGATGCGGCAACAAACGGCTCATTGTGCGCCCTCCCCCAGCACCGCGCGCGCGGAAAGCGCCGAATCGAGCACCTGCGCGGCCGCAGCGTTGGCATAGGTGCTGGCCCAACCCGCTCCGGCAGACAGCGCCGCGAGCAGTGCCAGCGCAATCGCAGGGGCGGCAAGATCGGCGCGGGCGGCGGCGGGCGCGGGCACTTGGCCATTTTGCACCTGTTTCCAGAACAGCGCGCTGCCTACGCGGGCAAAACCGATTATGCCGATCAGGGTCGTCGTCAGGATAACCCCCCACGCCCAGCCCCAATCGGGCAGGGCGGAAACCGATTTCAGGATCATGAGCTTGCCGATGAAGCCTGATAGCGGCGGGAGGCCGGTTGCCGCGATGGCAGCGAGCATGAACATCAGCCCCACCGCGTTGCGGTCGGCAAAATCGGGGCCGGGGCTGGCGCTATCGGCAAAACCGCCGCGCCGCCGCGCCACCACATCCGCCATCAGGAATAACGCCGCCGCCGCAATTGTCGAATGGACGAGATAATACAGCGCCGCCCCCAATGTCGCCGTCTGCCAGCCTGCGACCGCGATCAGCAGCGTTCCGGTCGATCCGATCACGGCATAAGCGGCCTGTTCGGACAGGCTGCGGGCCACGAACACGCCTGCAAACCCGATAACCGTGGTAACCATCGCCGCCGGGAGCAGATAGGGCGCAGGCACCCAGGCCGCAGCGCCCGCGCCATCACCAAACACCTGCGGCACCACCCGGATCAGCGAATAGACACCAACCTTGGTCATGATCGCGAACAACGCCGCCACCGCCGGGGTGGATACGGCATAGGTGCGCATCAACCACAAATGCAGCGGGGCTACAGCCGCCTTGAGCGCAAAAACGCTGACCAGCAGCAGCGCGGCAATGCGCAGCAGGCCCTGATCTTCGGGTGCCAGAGATGCGACCCGCAGCCCCATATCGGCCATATTGAGCGTGCCCGTCAGCGCATAAAGCAGCCCCAGCGCGATCAGGAACAGCGATGATCCGACCAGATTTACGATCACATACTGCACCCCGGCCTTGAGCCGCGCCGGGCCTTGCCCGTGCAGCATCAGCCCGTAGGAGGCGATCAGCAACACCTCGAAAAAAACAAACAGGTTGAACAGGTCGCCGGTCAGGAATGCGCCGTTCAATCCCATCAGCTGGAACTGGAAGAGCGGGTGGAAATGCCAACCCTTGCGGTCTGCGCGGGTCATCACAGCATGCAGCAGCGCCAGCAGCGCGAGGGTTGCCGCCAGCACCAGCATCATCGCCGCCAGCCGGTCCGCCACCAGCACGATGCCGAATGGCGCGGGCCAATCGCCCAATTCGTAGGCGGTGATCGCCCCGCTACTCGCCTGCGCCAGCAACGCGAGCGCCGATGCCAGCATCGCAAGGCACGACACCAGCGAAATCACGATACCCAGCCTGCGCCTGCGCCGCATCACCAGCAGCGCAAACGGCGCCGCCAGCGCCGGGATCGCAATCGGCAGGATCGCAAGATGATCGGCGAGCGTCACGGGCGCTGCCCCTGCGCGTTTTCATCGCGCAACCCGTCCTGCGTGTCGCTTGGCAGGGTGTCACCATCAACATGATCGCTGCCGCTTTCAAGGAAGCTGCGCAGGCTTAGGATTACCACGAACGCGGTCATGCCGAAGGTGATGACAATCGCTGTCAGCACCAGCGCCTGCGGCAGTGGATCAGTATATTCGGTGACCGCCTCCGACCAGATCGGCGGGCTGTTCAGTTGCAGCCGTCCCGATGCGAACAGGAACAGATTGACCGCATAGGAAAACAACGTGAGGCCGACCACCACCTGAAACGTGCGCGCGCGCAGAGCCAGGAAAATGCCGCCCGCCACCAGCACCCCGATCGCGCTTGCCACCAGGAATTCATAGGTCATGGCGTGTGCTCCTCGCGGGGCGCATCCGCCAGCTTGGCCGCATGGGCGCGGGCTGCACGCTGGGCGATATGGCTGAGTTGGGCGAGCGCCAGCATCACCGCGCCGAAAACAGTCAGAAACACGCCGATATCGAACAGCATCGCGCTTGCCAGTTCAAATTTGCCGATCAGCGGCAGGCTGAAATAACCGAAAGTCGAGGTCAGGAAGTTCGCCCCGAACGCCACCGCGCCCAGCCCGGTCGCCATCGCCGTCAGCACGCCCCACGCGATCATCTGGTGTTCACTGAACCGCCGCCGCGCATCGGACCAGTCGAACCCGGCGGCGAGATATTGCACAAGGAATGCAATCGCCACCACCAGCGCCGCAATAAAGCCGCCGCCTGGTTGGTTATGACCACGCAGGAACAAATATATTCCGACCGTCAGCGTCAAAGGCAGAACGATGCGGCTGGCCATAAGCAGCATCATCGGGTGGCGTTCGGGCGAATGCGGCATGTCTTCGCGCCAGCGCCGCAGCCGCGCGCCCGCAGCGCCGACTGCCGTGGTATCGAGCAGCGCAAAAATGCCCAGCCCGGCGATGCCGAGCACGATGATTTCGCCCAGCGTATCAAACGCGCGGAAATCGACTAGGATGACGTTGACCACATTGGTGCCGCCCCCGCCGGGCTTGGCATTGGCGAGGTGATAGGCCGAAATGCTCGCGCCCGGATCGCGGGTCATCATCGCCCATGCCACCGCGCCCACCAGCACCCCGCCCAGCGCCGCCAGCGCGCCATCACGC
>JBGSKN010000154.1:0-4940 GCA_041741215.1 Erythrobacter sp.
CTGAAACGGGCCAAGCGCGACACCCGCATCATCTATATCCCCGGCAACCATGACGAGATGTTCCGGCAGTTCACCGGGCTGAACTTTGGCGGGATCGAAATCCGCCGCGCCGCTTTCCACGATACCGCCGATGGCCGCCGCTTGATGGTGCTGCACGGCGACGAATTTGATGCGGTGATGCTGTCGCACCGCTGGCTCGCCTTCGTGGGCGACAATGCCTACCACCTGATGATGAAGCTCAACATCGCGGTCAACGCCGTGCGCCGCTGGCTGGGCAAGCCCTATTGGTCGCTGTCCAAGGCGGCCAAGCACAAGGTCAAGAATGCGGCCCGCTTCATCGGCAAATACGAAGAAGTCGTCGCCCGCGCTGCCGGGGAACGCGGGGTTGATGGCGTGGTCTGCGGCCATATCCACACCGCCGAATTCCGCACCTTCGATCACAATGGCAAGCAGATCGAATACTGGAACGATGGCGACTGGGTTGAAGGCTGCAACGCGCTGGTCGAACATCACGATGGGCGGATGGAAATCCTCCACTGGCCCGATGAGATCAAGCGCCGCGATGCTGGCCATGCCCCGGCCGCGCCCGCCGATCTTCCCCGTGCGGATCGCGCGGCGGCGTGAACCGGTTGACCACCATCACTCCTGATACCGCTGGTTTCGCTCCGGCTCCGGCCGCCCCCGCTTCGATCGCGATCATCACCGATGCGTGGCACCCGCAGACCAACGGGGTGGTGCGGACATTATCGACCACCTGTGATGTGCTGCGCGGCTGGGGCCACGATGTCACGGTGATTTCGCCCGAAGCTTTTCCTTCGACCCCCGCGCCGACCTACCCGGAAATCCGGCTGGCGCTGACCGCGCCGGGCGCGGTCGGACGGCAATTGGCGCGGATCGCGCCCGATGCCGTGCATATCGCCACCGAAGGGCCGCTGGGCTTTGCCGCGCGGCGATATTGCGTCCGCCGCAAGGTGCCGTTCACCACCGCTTACCACACCCAGTTCCCCGATTATCTGGCGCGCCGCACGGGCCTGCCCGCGCGCTTTTTCTGGCCCTATATCCGCTGGTTCCACCGCCCGGCAGAAACGATCATGGTGGCGACCGAGACGATCCGCAAGCAACTGCGCGAACAGGGATTGACCCAGCTTACCCACTGGAGCCGGGGGGTTGATCTCGCCTGCTTTTCGCCCAACGCGCCGCCGCCGCCCGAATATGCCGGTCTGGAAGGCCCGATCCTGCTCTATGTCGGGCGGGTGGCGGTGGAAAAGAATATCGAGGCGTTTCTGGCCTGCGATTACCCCGGCACCAAGGTGGTGGTTGGCGATGGCCCTGCGCGCGGCGCGCTGGCGGCGAAGTTTACGCAGGCGGTGTTCCTCGGCAAGCGCAGCGGCGATGAACTTGCGGGCTGTTATGCCGGGGCCGATGTGTTCGTGTTCCCCAGCCGCACCGATACCTTTGGGCTGGTCATGATCGAGTCGCTGGCCTGCGGGACTCCGGTGGCGGCTTTTCCGGTGGCCGGCCCGCTCGATATTGTCACCGATGCGGTTGGCGCGCTGTCCGAAGACCTGACCCGCGCGATCGACGCGGCGCGTTATTGCGACCGGGCGCGCTGCGCGGCCTATGCGGCGGGCTTTAGCTGGGAGGCGGCAACCCGGCAGTTTCTATCGGGTCTGGCGGCACTGGAAGAAGGCGCAGCGGGGTCGCTCCAGGCTTCTTCGCCGTTCTGAATCCCTTTTCCTTGCCGTTGCGCGCATCTTGGCCTATTGCAGGCGCCAATGTGGCCGCTCCGAAAGGGGCGGCCCTTCTATTTTCAACGGAGATTCCCCCATGGCCATCAAGGATCAGCCAAAGCCGCTGATGCCGCACGCCACCGCGACCTGGCTGGTGGACAACACCGCGCTGTCGTTTGAACAGATTGCCGAATTCTGCGGCCTGCACATTCTCGAAGTGCAGGCGATGGCCGATGATCTGGCGGGCAGCAAATTCACCGGACGCGATCCGGTCCACGCAGGCGAGCTTACGCAGGGCGAAATTGAGCTGGGTCAGGCTGACCCGGCCTATTCGCTCAAAATGCACAAGGCCCCGGTCGAAGCGACCCGCACCAAAGGCCCGCGCTACACCCCGGTGTCCAGGCGGCAGGACAAGCCCGATGGCATCGCGTGGATCCTGCGCAGCCATCCCGAAGTATCCGATGCGCAGATTTCCAAGCTGATCGGCACCACCCGCAACACCATCGGCGCGATTCGTGACCGCAGCCACTGGAACATCCAGAACATTCAGCCCAAAGACCCGGTGACGCTGGGCCTGTGTTCGCAGCGTGAGCTTGATGCGATGGTTGCCAAGGCCGCCAAGCGCGCCGGGATCACCGAAGACGCCGAAGCGCCGGTACGCAGCGAGCAAAATGATCGCGAAAAGCTGATCGAGGAACTGCGCGCCGAACGCGATGCCAATGTTCAGGCAGTCGGCAAGGCCGCGCAGGAAGCCGAAGCCGAAGCCTGGCTGGCCGCGCGCCGCGCTGCCGAAGCCGCCGAGGAAAAGATCGACCCCGAAAGCGGGTTCATCTGATTCTGGCATAAAGGTCGCCGCCCCGTGCCTGACACGGGGCGACGGGGGCGGGCTTAAATGCCTGCCTCCCGCGAGTTTCGCTTGTGCGCCAGCGTGATGTCCGCCAACATCGCGCCATGTCTGCCGGTAATGCTGCCTATCATCACCCGACCCCGCCCGACACAAGGTTTGCGGCGATAAGCCTTCCGGCGCTGTTTGAACGCACCACTGCGGAGGCGCCCGAAGCGCCGTTCCTGCATTTTCTTGGCCGCACCTATTCCTATCGCGAAATCCTCGCAGAGGCACAGTGCTTTGCTGCGGGCCTTCAGGCGATGGGGATTGCCAAGGGCGACCGGGTCGGCCTGTTCCTGCCCAATGTGCCAATCTACGCGGCGGCCTATTACGGCGCGATGATGGCGGGCGCGATTGTCGTCAATTTCTCGCCGCTCTATTCGGTCGAGGAGCTGAGCTGGCAGGTCGAAGACAGCGGCACGCGGGTGCTGGTGACGCTCGATGTGCCCGAACTTTATGGCACCGCGGCCAAGGTGCAGTCCGCATCGGGGCTGGAAATGCTGGTGGTTGGCCGGCTTGCCGATATGCTGCCCTGGGCAAAGGGCATCGCGTTCAGACTGCTCAAGCGCAAACAGATTGCCGATGTCGCCTACGGACCGGCAATCCGCCGCTGGAAGGATTGCGCCCCCGACACGCCCTTCACCCCCGTTGCGCTTGATCCGCATGTTGATCTGGCATTGCTGCAATATACCGGCGGCACCACCGGGCGGCCCAAGGGCGCGATGCTGGGGCACGATCAGCTCAGCATCAATGCGCAACAGGTCGCCGCGATCAACCCGTTTGGCAACGTGCGCAATGAAGTGTTCATGGGCGCGCTGCCGTTTTTCCATGTGTTCGCCAACACCGCGCTGCTCAACCACGCAGTCGCCACCGGCGCGTCGATTGCGATGGTGCCGCGGTTTGAGACGAAGCAGGTGCTCGAAACGATCGAGAAATACCGCTGCACCGGCTTTCCCGGCGTGCCGACGATGTTTCAGGCGATGCTCGACCATCCTGACCTGGTGAAAACCGACCTTTCCAGCCTCAAGGTCTGCATTTCGGGCGGCGCGCCGATGCCTGCGCCGGTGCATCTGAAGTTCGAGGAGATGACCGGGGTGCGGCTGGTCGAAGGCTATGGCCTTACCGAAAGTTCGGGCGTGGTGTCGGTCAATCCCTATGAAGGCACACGCAAACGCGGCACCATCGGGCAGCTGGTGCCCGGCACGCAGGTGATCCTGCTCGACAAGGAAGACCCCACCCGCCTTGCCCCCGATGGCGAGCCGGGCGAGCTCGCGGTGTGCGGCCCGCAGGTGATGCGCGGCTACTGGAACCACCCCGAAAGCGTTGCCGACACCTTCGTCGAACGTGACGGTAAACGGTATCTGCGCACCGGCGATGTGGCGCAAATCGACGCGGACGGGTTTCTCGCCATAGTCGACCGGATCAAGGACATGATCGCGGTCGGCGGGTTCAAGGTGTTTCCGAGCGTGGTCGAGGATGTGATCCTCGAACATCCGGCGGTCAGGGAAGCGCTGGTGATCGGCGTGCCCGAGGAATATCGCGGCGAAGTGCCGCGCGCCTATGTCACGCTCCACGAGGCTGGCGGGGCGACGGGCGAAGAACTGCGCGATTGGCTGAACGCCAAAATCGGCAAGCACGAACGCGTCGATCAGGTGGTGATCCGCGATTCCTTGCCCAAAACCATCATCGGCAAGCTCGACCGCAAGAGCTTGCGCGCCGAGGTGTTGTAGGCGGGCGGTTTACTCCGCCGCTTCGATACCCACCGAAGGCACGGCCTTGACCGCCTGACGCGCATTGGGGGCGAACCGGCCATCGACCTGCGCACCCTGTTCGATCGTCAGCGCGTCATAATGCACATCGCCTTCGATCCGCGCCGATTTGAGGATCACCAGTTCGCGCGCAGTGATCGATCCGTTGACCTTGCCCGAAAGCCGCGCGCTTTCCGCAACCACCGCGCCGCTGATGCTGCTCGATTCGCCCTGCACCAGCGATGCGCATTTGATGTCGCCTTCGATCGTGCCATCGACATGCAGGTCGGCAGTGGCGTTGATATCGCCCTTGATCACCACATCCGCGCCGATCACCGAGAAGGTTGAGCCTGAAGCCATCGTGCTGCTCCTATTTGCGGGTCGCGGCGGCGGCGGGATTGTCCGGTCCGGCGCTGCGGGCTTCTTTGAGAACATCGGGGGCGGCCTCCAGAAACGGGCGCGGGTTGACCGCGCGGTTATTGATGCGGACTTCAAAATGCAGATGCGGGCCGGTGGAGCGGCCGGTGCTGCCCAGCCCGCCAATGGTGGCCCCGGCGGCGACCTGCTGGCCGACGC
>JBGSKN010000155.1:0-16954 GCA_041741215.1 Erythrobacter sp.
GCCGATCAGCAGATAGGACGCCAGCCCCACCCCTTCCCAACCGAAGAACATCTGCACCAGATTGTCAGCCGTCACCAGCATCAGCATCGCAAAGGTGAACAGCGAAAGGTAGGCGAAGAACCGCGGCTGATCCGGGTCTTCTTCCATATACCCCCACGAATAGACGTGCACGATTGCCGATACCGTATTGATCACGACCAGCATGACCGCCGTCAGCGTATCGACCCGCAAAGCCCAGTCGAAGGTCAGCGAGCCGCTTTCGACCCACTTCAACACCTGCACCACTTCGGCGGTTTCAGTCCCGGCGATAAAGCCGAGGAAGATCGGCCAGCTCAAGATAGCTGACAGGATCAGCGCGCCGGTGGTGATCGACTTGGCCGCAAGATTGCCGATCATGCGGTTGCCCAGACCGGCAACCACAGCCGCCAGCAGCGGCGCGAACACGATGAGGAGGATCTGGGTCTGCACTGGTCGCTTACCCCTTCATCCGGTTGATATCATCAACGGCAATTGAACCGCGTCCGCGGAAATAGATCACCAGGATCGCCAAACCTATGGCCGCTTCGGCCGCCGCCACGGTCAGCACCAGCATCGCGAAAACCTGCCCCACCAGATCCTGCATGAAAGCGCTGAAGGCGACCAGATTGATGTTGACGGCGAGCAGGATCAGCTCGATCGCCATCAGGATCACGATCACATTTTTGCGGTTGAGGAAAATCCCCAGCACGCCAAGCACGAACAAAATCGCCCCAACGGTGAGGTAATGTTCGATACCGATCCCACCTGAACTGATCATAATTCAACCCCTTGCCCGATCTCCGGGTTCTTCATGACGGTTGCATCTTCGGGGCGGCGGCGGATCTGCTTGCCCAGGTCCTGCCGCGCGCGCGCACCAGGCTTTGGCGGCTGGAAGGTCAGCACAATCGCGCCGATCATCGCCACCAGCAGGATGATGCCTGCAAGTTCGAACAGCAGGATATAACGACCATAGAGCAACGCGCCCAACGCCGCGATATTGCTGACTTCGGCGGCCTGCATCGCGCTGCCATCCGGCGTGCCTAGCTGGATGCCGCCCGCGTTATACGCGCCTGCCGCCAGCAGCAATTCGGCCAGCAGCACCGCCGCAATTGCCAGGCCCAGCGGAACATTGCGGATAAAGCCAGCGCGCATCGCGGCAAAATCAATGTCGAGCATCATCACCACAAACAGGAACAACACGGCAACGGCGCCGACATAGACGATCACCAGCAGCATCGCGATGAATTCAGCGCCCACCAGCACCATCAGCCCGGCAGCGTTGAAGAACGTCAGGATCAGCCACAGGACCGAATGCACAGGGTTCTTCGCCATGACCACCATGACGGCACTTGCGACGACAATGGTCGCGAAGAAATAGAAGGCGATGGCCTGTATCATAACTTACCCCAATCCCTTCTCCGCTCACCCTGAGCTTGTCGAAGGGCTGTCCTTCTTTGATCCCGAAAACTGAAATGCAGGGCTTCGACAAGCTCAGCCCGAACGGTTTTGCAAACTTTGGCGCGCCCTAGCGGTAGGGCGCATCGGCTTCAAGGTTGGCCGCGATGGCCCTCTCCCATTTGTCACCATTCGCGAGCAGTTTGGCCTTGTCGTAAAGCAATTCCTCGCGGGTTTCGGTGGCGTATTCGAAATTCGGCCCTTCGACGATCGCATCGACCGGGCAGGCTTCCTGACAGAACCCGCAGTAGATGCATTTCGTCATGTCGATGTCATAGCGCGTGGTGCGGCGGCTCCCGTCCTCGCGCGGTTCGCTATCGATGGTGATCGCCTGCGCGGGGCAGATCGCCTCGCACAGCTTGCACGCGATGCAGCGTTCCTCACCGTTCGGATAGCGGCGCAGCGCATGCTCACCGCGGAAGCGGGGCGAGAGCGGGGCTTTCTCGAAGGGGTAGTTGATCGTCACCTTGGGCTTGAAGAAATACTTCAGCGTCAAGGCGTGCGCCTTGAGGAATTCCCAGAGGGTGAAGGATTTGATGAGGTGGGCGACTGTCATTGTTGATTATCCACTGTAGGAAGTCGCATAAGTACATCGCAAGCTAGGTGGCTACCGTCCGGCAAAACCGCTTCACCACGAACGATACTCCCGTCGTCTTCAACACTGGCAGTCTGCAAACACCCAGTTGCACTATCAAAAAGTAAAACTGGGTAGCCGTTCTGCGCAGGTACGATCACCCATCGTCCAACCTGATTTCGGATGACCTCAGACTCTCGTTGGTTGCCGTCGTTGCAGCCAGTAAGAATAAGTATGCCAAGCAGGAGGGTGGGAAAATTACTTATCACCCATACCTCGTCAGCATCAGCCAGCCCGAAATCAGCACCACGAACACGAGGCTCATCGGCAGGAACACCTTCCACCCGAGCCGCATCAGCTGGTCATAACGGTAGCGCGGCACGGTCGCCCAGATCCAGCTGAACATGAAGAAGAACATGAAGGTCTTCAGCAGGAACCACACGATCCCCGGCACCATGTAAAGCGGCGCCCAGTCGATCGGCGGCAGCCAACCGCCCCAGAACAACAGCGTGTTCAGCGAACACATCAGCAGGATGTTGGCATATTCGCCGAGCCAGAACAGCGCGAAGGCCATCGAGGAATATTCGGTCTGATAGCCCGCAACCAGTTCGCTCTCCGCCTCGGTCAGGTCAAACGGCGCGCGCGCGGTTTCGGCGAGCGAAGAGATGAAGAACACCACCCACATCGGGAACAGCAGCGGGTGCACCACATAGCCATTGATGATCCCCAGCCCAAACCCACGCTGCGCCTCAACGATCCCGCTCATGTTGAAGGTGCCGGCAAACAGCACCACGCAGACCAGCACGAAACCGATCGAGACCTCGTAGGAGATCATCTGCGCCGACGCGCGCATCGCCGAGAAGAACGGGTATTTCGAGTTAGACGCCCACCCGCTCATCACCACGCCGTAAACCCCCATCGAGGAGATCGCGAGGATGTAGAGCAGGCCCACGTTGATATCCGCCAGCACCACACCCGCATCGAACGGGATCACCGCCCAGGCTGCCAGCGCGACGGTGAAGGTGATGATCGGCGCGAGCAGGAAGATGCCCTTGTTCGCGGCGGACGGGATGATGGTTTCCTGCAGGAATACCTTGAGGCCATCCGCGAAGCTCTGCAGCAGCCCGAACGGCCCGACCACATTCGGCCCGCGCCGCATCATGATCGCGCCCAGCACCTTGCGGTCGACATAGATCACCATCGCGACGGAGAACATGACGAGCAGCGCAATCACGATGATCCCCGTCAGCGTCGCGGCGGTCCAGGCCCATTCGTAGGACATCCCTAGGGATTGAAAGAAGGCGGTCATTATTGCTCTCCCCCGTCATTGCGAGGAGCCGAAGGCGACGCGGCAATCCAGAGCGTTTGGCGATCCGCTCTGGATTGCTTCGCTACGCTCGCAATGACGAAATCTGTCAGCTGAAAGCTCATTCCGCTGCCTCCTTCACATCGGCCCCGTGCAGCAGCTCATCCGAACAGCGCTGCATCACTGCGCTGGCGCGAGCGATGGGGTTGGTGAGGTAGAAATCCTTGACCGGATAGGCAGCGATCTCGCCCTCGAATTTCGCGCCAGAGTCCGCCTTGGGCAGAGCGCCGTAATCCGCGAGGCCTTCCTCGCCCAGAGCGGGCACGGCAGCAATCATCTTGGCCTGCAATTGGCTAAAGCTGTCGAACCCGACATTCACGCCCAGCGCATCGGCCAGCGCGCGCAGAATCGTCCAATCCTCACGCGCGTCACCCGGTGCGAACACCGATTTTTCGGCAAACTGCACCCGGCCTTCGGTGTTGACGTAAGTCCCGTCCTTTTCGGCATAGGATGCACCCGGCAGGATGATGTCGGCGTGATGCGCGCCCTTGTCGCCGTGGTGGCCGATATAGACCTTCAGCGACCCGGCGTAGGGCGCGTAATCCATCTCGTCCGCGCCGAGGCTGAGCAGCACCTTGGGCGCGGCCTTGGCGACCGCGGCCATGCCGCCGGGCAGCGTAAAGCCGAGCATCAGCGATGCCATCCGCGCCGCCGAAATATGTAGCACGTTGAACCCGTTCCAGCCGTCTTTGACGAGGCCGAACTTGTCGATCAGCTTAAGCGCCGCACCCAGCGCGCCCTTGGCCAGCGCCGCCGCGCCGAGGATCACCGCCGGACGCTGGGCTGCCTTCATGACGTCACCCAATTCCTTGGGGATGCGGTTGAGAAGCTTGAGGTCGGAACCGAGGAACGTCGCCGGGAAGGTCGTTTCCCATTCCGGGCCGATGATATAGACCTTCGCCCCCGCCTTCACCGCCTTGCGCAGGCGGACGTTGAGCAGCGCGGCTTCCCAGCGGACATGGCTGCCGACGATCAGGATCGCGTCAGCTGTTTCAATCCCCGCAAAGCCCGAATTGAAATTCACCGCCGCGATGTTCGAGACATCATAGGTCATGCCGGTCTGGCGGGCTTCGGTCAGCTGTGATCCGCAGGCATTCACCAAAGCCTTGGCCGCAAACATCGTCTCGGCATCGAGCAGATCGCCTGCGACCGCCGCGATGCTGGCCTTGTCGCCCTCAAGCGCGCCCGAGATCATCCCGAAGGCCTCGGTCCACTCCGCGGGTTGCAGCCTTCCATCACGGCGCACCCATACGCGGTCGAGGCGGCGCTTGGTCAACCCGTCAACCTGATAGCGGCCCTTGTCGCTCAGCCACTCCTCATTGACGTCGTCATTCACCCGCGGCAGCGCGCGCATGACTTCGCGGCCCTTGGAATGGAGCGTGATATTGGCCCCCACCGCGTCCGACACGTCGATGCTGAGCGTCTTCTTCAACTCCCACGGCCGCGCTTCAAACGCGTAGGGCCGCGAGGTCAGCGCGCCTACCGGGCACAGGTCGATCACGTTGGCGCTTAATTCATGCGCCGCAGCCTGTTCGAGATAGGTCGTTATCTGCATATCCTCGCCGCGATAAAGCGCGCCGATTTCGTCCACGCCTGCGATTTCTTCGGAGAAGCGCACGCAGCGGGTGCAGTGGATGCAGCGGGTCATGATCGTCTTGATCAGCGGGCCCATGTATTTCTCGGTCACGGCGCGTTTGTGCTCGCGGCCATAGCGCGATCCGCCGCGGCCATAGGCGACCGCCTGATCCTGCAAATCGCACTCGCCGCCCTGATCGCAGATCGGGCAATCGAGCGGGTGGTTGATGAGCAGAAACTCCATCACCCCTTCGCGGGCCTTCTTGACCATGGGCGAATCGGTGCGGATTTCCTGACCTTCGGCAGCGGGCAGCGCGCACGACGCTTGCGGCTTGGGCGGCCCGGGCTTCACTTCGACCAAGCACATGCGGCAATTGCCCGCGATGCTGAGGCGTTCGTGATAGCAGAAGCGCGGGATTTCCTTCCCCGCCATCTCACATGCCTGCAACACAGTGGCGCCCGCCGGGACTTCGATTTCAACGCCGTCTACGGTGACTTTAGGCATCAGCATTCTCTGATTTGGCGATGAGGCGCAATGCCGCCGTGGCCAGCACGGCGCGCATTGCGGGGGGTGACAACTCGAACTGCGCCTCAATCTTCGCAACTTTCGAGCAGGCGCTGACCGCAGCGAAAAGCGGAGCGGTAGCTGCGGTTTCCGCCTCGCTCGCGGGCTCCGATGCGAACAGCGCCGCAACCTGATCGGGCAGCGAACGGGCCAGACACTGCGCCAGCGCATCGGTGGGTGAATAGGTGGCGGCCGAATGACTGGCCGCTCTTGCCAACCGCACATTGATCGGCTGCGCGCCTTGTTCGAGCAGGTTTTCAGCAACAGCTCCGGCAAAGAGGAGATTGTTGCTGCGCATTACCCCGCGACGCCCAATGGTATCTTCGGCGCAGTTCCTTTCGGCATCCTGCGACAGCATCCGCAGGCCCGTGCGGTAGCCCGACGAACGGAAATCCTGCGTCAGGACACGCAGGCTCTCCTGCGGCTTGCGCTCGGCCACGCAGCGGCCATAGGCGTCAAGCACCTGGCGCGCGGCCGGATCAGGCGCCTGACCTTGCTGCGCCATTGCAGGAGCCGCGCTTAATGCCATGGCGACGACGATCGCATAAACCGGAAACCTCATTCCGCCGCCTCCAATTTCGCAGCCGCAGCGAGTTCATAGGCGACCGCCCCAAGCCGGGCGCGCAAATCGAGGCGCCCAAAGCCAAGCTTCGTTCCTTGCTCGACGGGCAGGCAGCCGTTCATAGTCTCTCCGAGATGACTGAATAGCGCGCTTTCTTCATCGGAAAATGGCGTGGTAGCCAGCAATGAGGCAACACGATGGTAGTCCTTGCGCGACACACATTCCGCAAAACGGCGCAGCCCAATTGCAAGGCGTGCCTTGGGTTCGGCGGTACGGTTCAACCGTTCCTCGGAATAAAGCTCTGGCACGGAGGCAAAATCAGCTGCCGCAGCGTGCTTGAAAAAGCGCGCAACATAGGCTCCGGCGACGGTGTCACGCATGATGCCCGCTGTCATCTTGAGCTGACCGCCGCCTGACAGGCATTCGCTGTTTTTGGTCGCCAGATTCTGGGTAGCCTCATTGCGCGCGTCAGAATTTTTTGGTGCGGAAAGCATTTGCTCGGCGCGCCACCTATCCCGCGTCAGCGCGCAATTGGCGTATTCCCAGAACTTCACGGCCGTTGCTTCCTCATCCGCAGCCTCGGCATTTGCCGGGGATGTGGCGAGCAGGCTGACGCCCACGAGTGCCGGGAGAATATAGTGCATCGCCGGGTTCATTCCGCCGCCTCCCGGGCCTCTGGTGCAAACTGCGCGTCGTGCTCGTTGATCCGCCGCTCCAGCTCGGGCCGGAAATGCCGGATCAACCCCTGGAGCGAGCCACGTTGCAGGGCAACATCCTGCTCGACCAGAGGCTTGCGCTGAGCCTGCGCCGGACTAACAATAACTACCGCCAGCAGCATGAAAGAGACCAGTCGCTTCATTTGGTAGCCTCGGACGGTTCGGAGGGGATCTGTTCCAATCTCGGGGCGACGTCTTCATTCGCTCCCATCGCCCTGTGGAAATAACCCTCGGCCAGAGCTGCTCGCAATGTGAAGGCGTTGGCTTGCAACTGCGCACCGTTGATCAGGCACGGACCGAGCTCACCGGCGACTTCGCCGATTGCCTTGTTTTCTTCTTTGGTTACGGGCTTGGTTTTCAACAAGTTCACGACCAGGTCAGGTCGTGTGTCGGCAAAGCATGCAGACATCGCATTCACAGTATTGGAACGCTGTGTCATCTTAAACCAGGTCTTGTTGTACCCTTCCGCAATAGGCAGCCGCGGGAGTTGCTTGTCCAGATCATTGAGAAAGCAGAGCTTACGCAGGGCCGCTTCGGCCAGAAGTCCACGCATTGATGCGGGCGAACTGTAGACACCGAAGGTATCGGTCAAGGCACTGTCTACGCGGTAAAATTCGCATTCCACGTCCTTGAAAACCAGATCTGCTGCATTCTCCTGATCCTCGGGAACCGTTGTCATCAGGTATCGATCAACGGTCCTGCCTCTCACCTGATAAATGCAGCGCGCCAATGTGTGCGCATTAATGATGGCGTCGCTGGTCGTCTGCGGCTTCCCTGATTCCAGCCGATTGCCCAACCTCGAACCGGTGCGGGGATCCTGAGCATTGACCGCCGATAGACTGAGACCAGCCAGGCACAGGCCGATAAACGTCAAGGAACGCTGGTGATGAGATCGTGTCATTCCGCTGCCTCCCGGGCCTCTGGCGCAAACTGCGCGTTGTGCTCATGGATCCGCCGCTCCAACTCAGGCCGGAAGTGCCGGATCAGGCCCTGGATCGGCCATGCCGCCGCATCGCCCAGCGCGCAGATGGTGTGGCCTTCGACCTGTTTCGTCACCTCGTGCAGCATATCGATTTCCTCGATTGCCGCATCGCCGGTGCGCAGGCGCTCCATCATGCGCCACATCCAGCCCGTGCCTTCGCGGCAGGGGGTGCATTGGCCGCAGCTTTCGTGTTTGTAGAAATAGCTGAGGCGGCTGATCGCGCGGACGATGTCGGTGGACTTGTCCATCACGATCACCGCCGCCGTGCCGAGGCCGGAGCCGAGATCGCGCAACCCGTCAAAATCCATCAATGCGTGGCGGATCTGTTCGGCTGGTACCAGCGGCACCGACGAACCGCCGGGGATCACCGCCAGCAGATTGTCCCACCCGCCGCGAATGCCGCCGCAGTGCTTTTCGATCAGCTCCTCGAACGGAATGCTCATCGATTCCTCGACGACGCAGGGCTTTTCGACATGCCCGCTTATCTGGAACAGCTTGGTGCCCTTGTTGTTCTCACGCCCGAAGCTT
This sequence comes from Erythrobacter sp., assembly GCA_041741215.1. Lineage (GTDB taxonomy): Bacteria > Pseudomonadota > Alphaproteobacteria > Sphingomonadales > Sphingomonadaceae > Erythrobacter. The sequence goes on from JBGSKN010000155.1 coordinate 8,342, forward strand.
GAAAACCACGCCGCCCCGCGCCGCAGGATCGTTGGCGCGACCGCGATGCTTTCGACGTTGTTGACCGTGGTCGGGCAGCCATAAAGCCCTGCGCCCGCCGGGAACGGGGGTTTCAGGCGCGGCTGGCCCTTTTTGCCTTCGAGGCTTTCGATCATCGCGGTTTCTTCACCGCAGATATAAGCGCCCGCGCCGCGGTGCATGAACACGTCGAAATCATAGCCCGACTTGCACGCGTTCTTGCCGATCAAGCCCGCCGCATAGGCCTCGTCGATCGCCTTCTGGAGCGTTTCGGCCTCGCGGATATATTCGCCGCGCACGTAGATATAGGCCGCCCGCGCGCGCATCGCGAAGCCTGCGACCAGCGCGCCTTCGATCAGCTTGTGCGGATCGTGGCGCAGGATTTCGCGGTCCTTGCACGAACCCGGTTCGGATTCGTCGGCGTTGATGACGAGGAAGCTCGGGCGACCGTCGCGCGATTCCTTGGGCATGAAGGACCATTTCAGCCCCGTCGGGAAGCCCGCACCGCCGCGTCCGCGCAGGCCGCTGGCCTTCATTTCCTCGATGATCGCGTCCGGCCCGCGTGCGAGCAGCGCCTTGGTGCCATCCCAATCGCCGCGCGCCTGCGCTGCCTTCAGGCCCCAGTCCTGGAACCCGTAGACATTGGTGAAGATGCGGTCCTTATCCGCCAGCATTGCTGCGTCCTTCGTTATTGGCCTTTGCTTTGGCGCGCTTCAACCGCACCAGCGAAACCACCTGAAACGCGAGGCCCAATCCCATCAGGATCACGCCTGTATTCATCTGCCCGGTCGCGCTCAGCATCGCACCCAGCGCAAAGCCGGAAAGGCCGAGTATGGCAAAGGCCAGCGTCACCGCGTTCACCCGATCGCCCCTTGCTGCCACAGCCCGGCGAGCACCGCGAGGATGAGGATGATCACCCCCACGCGCATCAGCCCCATCAGCACCTTGTAGGCGATGAAGGCGAGGATCAGCGCGCCGAGGATGGAGACGACTTCGGTCATTTATTCAATCCTCCCCGCACCGGGGAGGTGGCAGACGCGCAGCGGCTGACGGAGGGGATTCGCGTGGGAGGGCTGCGCTTGTCGCGAGTCCCCTCCACCACCTGCGGTGGTCCCCCTCCCCGTGCCGGTGAGGATTTTGGCGAGCGCCATCACCATTCGCCCCGGTAATCGCGGTTGGCGCTGACCATGTCCGTGAGCGTGGTTGGCCCGCCGCTGGGTTCTGACGTATGCCGCCCCGGCTCCTGCGTCCCGGCCTTGGGCGTCTCGCCGCGCTCAAGCGCATCGAGCACGGCATCGAGGCGTTCCGGCGTCAGGTCTTCGTAATTGTCGTCGTTGATCTGGACCATCGGCGCGGTGGCGCAATTGCCCATGCATTCGACTTCGGTGAGGGTCCACAGCCCATCGGCCGAAACGTGGCCCTTCTCCATCCCGCGTTTCTTGCAGGCGGCGATGATGTCGTCGCTGCCGCGCAGCATGCAGGGCGTGGTGCCGCACACCTGCACGTGGAATTTGCCCACGGGCTTGAGGTTATACATGAAGTAGAAGCTGGCGACTTCGAGCACGCGGATCACCGGCATCCCGAGATATTGCGCCACGTATTCGATCACCGGCAGCGGTAGCCAGCCCTGCGTATCGGTCTCCGCGCCGACCTGCCGCTGGGCGAGATCGAGCAGCGGCATTACCGCCGAGCGTTGCCGCCCCTCGGGATACTTGGCGATGTGCCAATCGGCGGTTGTCTTGTTCTCCGGCGTCCACGCGAACGCGCGCCAACGGGCGCGCAGTTCGGGGGTGTCGGGTGCGGGGGTGCGGTCAGCCATCGGCCTTGCTCCGCTTGAAGATCATCGAGCCCATCCAAAGGATCCCTGCAAAGGCACCGATAACGGCTGCTCCGCGATGCTGTTGAAGTTCAGGCGGAACTAGGTTGTCACCGCCAAAAATGACTGATCCAAATACGAACCCTACTGTCAGCGCCCCGCTCTCACGATCCGAGAGAGACGTTGAACTGAGCACGGCCATGATCATAAAAATGACCATGACGGTCATGCCCATCGCGAAGAAGACCCCAACAGCAGACCGTAGGATTTCACCAATCACCGGTCGCACTCCCCGAACACCACGTCGATCGCGCCCAGAATGGCGGTCGCGTCGGGGAGCATGTGGCCTTTGCACATGAAGTCCATCGCTTGCAGGTGCGAGAACGCCGTGGGGCGGATCTTGCAGCGGTAGGGCTTGTTGGTGCCATCGCTGACGAGATAGACGCCGAATTCGCCCTTGGGGCTTTCGGTCGCCACGTAAACTTCGCCCACGGGCACGTGGAAACCTTCGGTGTAGAGCTTGAAGTGGTGGATCAGGCTTTCCATCGACTGCTTCATCTCGGCCCGCTTGGGGGGGGAGACCTTGGAATCGCTGCTGGCAATCGGCCCGGTCGGCATATCGCGCAGGCACTGGCGGATGATCTTCGCGCTTTCGTAAACTTCCTTCACGCGCACCATGAAGCGGTCGTAGCAATCGCTGTTGGTGCCGACAGGAATGTCGAACTCCATCCGGTCATAGACGTCATAGGGCTGGCTCTTGCGCAGATCCCACGGGATGCCCGCCGCGCGGATCATCGGGCCGGAAAAACCCCAGGCAATCGCATCATCGCGGCCCACCACCGCAATATCGACATTGCGCTGTTTGAAAATGCGGTTGTCGATCACCAGGCTCATCGCGTCTTCGAACAGCTGGAAGAAGCGGTGGTCGAGCCAGTCGCCAATATCCACCAGCAGCTTTTCCGGCACGTCCTGATGCACGCCGCCGGGACGGAACCACGCGCTGTGCATCCGCGCGCCGCTCGCGCGTTCAAAGAAGTTCATGCAATCTTCGCGCAGGTCCATGATCCACAGGTTCGGCGTGAACGCGCCGACATCGAGGATATGCGCCCCCATGTTGAGCATGTGGTTGGAAATGCGCGTCAGTTCAGCGAACAGCACCCGCAGGTATTGCGCCCTGATCGGCACTTCGAGATTGAGCAGTTTCTCGATCGCCAGCACATAGGAATGTTCCTGACACAGCGGCGAAACGTAATCGAGCCGGTCAAAATAGGGCAGCGCCTGCAGATACGTCTTGTGCTCGATCAGCTTTTCAGTGCCGCGGTGGAGCAGTCCGACATGCGGATCGATCCGTTCGATCACCTCACCATCCAGCTCCATCACCATCCGCAGCACGCCGTGCGCCGCCGGATGCTGGGGGCCGAAATTGATCGTGTAATTGTTGATGACCGCGCCATCGGTGGTGGGCGATTCTTCGCGTTGCATGGTCATTTTTTCGCCCCCCCTTCGGGATTGGGAGGGGCCTTCTCGTCTCCGGGCAAGACGTAATCCGCGCCCTCCCACGGGGAGAGAAAATCGAACTCGCGCATTTCCTGCGCCAATTCGACCGGCTCATAAACCACGCGCTTTTCCTCTTCGGAATAACGCAGTTCGGTATAGCCGGTGAGCGGGAAATCCTTGCGGAACGGGTGGCCTTCAAAGCCGTAATCGGTGAGGATGCGGCGCAGGTCTGGGTTGCCCGCGAAGGTGACGCCGTACATGTCGAACACTTCGCGCTCTAACCAGCCCGCGTTGGGCCACAGCGTGGTGACGGTCGGCACGGGGGTGTCCTCGGAGGCCGAACACTTCACCATCACGCGGTGGTTTTTTGTCAGGCTTAACAGCATATAGACCACCTCGAACCGCTCCGCGCGGTCGGGGTAATCTGCGCCTGCAATTTCCATCAGCTGCTGGTATTGGTGATCATCGCGCAGGGTCTGCAACACACGGGCGATATTGTCGCGCCGGACGCGGAAAAACACCTCGCCATGCATTTCGGCAGCGTCGATCAACCATGAGCTAATGCTCTCGCTGATCGCGTCGATCACGCCCGCATTGGAAGCGAACTTCGGGGCGGAATGGAGAACGGCCATCGCCCTTACCTCTCGATCGTGCCGACGCGGCGGATTTTACGCTGCAACTGCATCACGCCGTAAAGCAGCGCCTCGGCAGTTGGCGGGCAACCGGGAACGTAGATATCCACCGGCACGATCCGGTCGCAGCCGCGCACCACCGAATAGCTGTAATGGTAATAGCCGCCGCCATTGGCGCAGCTGCCCATGCTGATCACATATTTGGGATCGGACATCTGATCGTAAACCTTGCGCAGCGCCGGGGCCATCTTGTTGCAGAGGGTTCCCGCCACGATCATCACGTCCGACTGACGCGGCGATGCGCGCGGCGCGGCGCCGAAACGTTCCATGTCATAGCGCGGCATGTTCACATGGATCATCTCGACCGCGCAGCAGGCGAGGCCGAAGGTCATCCACCACAGGCTGCCAGTGCGCGCCCACTGGAACAGATCCTCGGTCGAGGTGACGAGGAAACCCTTGTCATTCACTTCGGTCTGAAGCGCGGTGAAATAGGACGCATCGGGTTGACGCACATCGCCGCCCTGAGCGGTGGTGAGCGCAGAAATGTCAGGAAGGCCCCGGGCCAGGGATCCGGGGGCAGGAGAAACGATATTGTTCATTCCCAGTCCAACGCCCCTTTCTTCCATTCATAGGCCAGCCCAACCGCGAGGATGAACAGGAACACCATCATCCCGCCCCAGCCCACCCAGCCCGTTTCACCAAGGCTGACCGCCCAGGGAAACAGGAAGGCGGCTTCGAGATCGAACACGATGAAGCTGATCGCAACCAGATAGAATCGCACGTCAAACTGGCTGCGCGCATCCTCGAACGCGGGAAAACCGCATTCGTACTCGCTGAGTTTTTCCGCGTCAGGATTATGCGTGCCCGTCAGCCGCGACACCGCCATCGGGGCGAACACGAACAGGGCAGAAAGCCCGAATGCGACGAGCACGAATAACAGTATCGGCAGATACTGGCTGAGATCGACCACGGTGATGTCCAAGCTGTTAATTCCGTTGGTCGCCCTAAGCCGGTCGTGCGGCGGGCGCAAGCCTGCGACTCCGACGAATGCCCGTATCAGTGTTGCAGGAAATCGAACATTTGTTGCAGCTATGGCTTACTTCATCATGTTCGCTGCCGCCTTGTCGGTCGCCTTGCCATAGGGCGGCTTCAATCCGCCAAGCTTGGCGATGTCGATTTTGGGCTGGTGATAGACCGCGCGGGCGTGGCTGAATTCGCGGAAACCTTCGATCGCGTGGTAGCTGCCCATCCCCGACGGGCCGACTCCGCCGAACGGCAGATCCTCCATCGACACATGGAAAATCACGTCATTGGTTGTCACCCCGCCAGAAATCGTGCGGGTCAGCACGCGTTCCTGTTCGCCCTTGTCCTCACCGAAATAATACAGGCCGAGCGGGCGATCATGGTCGTTGACGTAATCCACCGCCTGATCGAGCGCCTTGTAAGTCATCACCGGCAGGATCGGGCCGAAGATTTCTTCCTGCATCGCGGCCATGTCCCCGGTCACGTTTTTGAGGATCGTCAGCGGCATCTTGCGCTGGTTGGCGTTGGAGAAATCCTCGCCTGCCGGGTTGACCTCGATCACCTCGGCGCCCTTGCCGCGCGCGTCTTCGACCAGACCTTGCAACCGTTCGAAATGGCGGTCGGACACGATCGATGCATAGTCATCATTATCGAGCAGGCGCGGATACATCGCGGTTGCTGCGCCAACCACCCCGGCCACCGCTTCGTCCTGCTTGTCTTCGGGCACGATCATGTAATCGGGCGCAAGGCAGATTTGTCCGGCGTTGAGCATCTTGCCCAAGGCGATACGTTCGCCCGCCTTGGCGAAATCGGCGCTACGCCCCATGATGACCGGCGATTTGCCGCCGAGTTCGAGCGTCACCGGCACAAGGTTAGCCGCAGCTGCCTGCATCACCCGCCGGCCGGTGGCGGTCGATCCGGTGAACACCAGATGATCAAAGGCCAGCGTGGAAAACGCGGCAGCAACTTCCGGCCCGCCGGTAATCACAGCGACTTCTTCCGGCGCGAAATATTCCGCCGTCAGCTGCGCCATCAATTCGCTGGTGCGCTCGGTAAACTCGCTCGGCTTGATCATCGCGCGGTTGCCCGCTGCCAGCACCTGCATCAGCGGGCCGAACGCCAGCTGCACCGGGAAATTCCACGGAGACAGGATCCCGATCACGCCCTTGGGTTCATAGCGCACCTCGGCCCTGGCCCCCAGCAGGCCGAGCGGGAACTGCACCTTGCGCTTGTCCGCCCTGGCCCACTTGTCCATGTTCTTCAGCGCATGATTGCCCGCAGCCACCGTAGCCGCGACATCGGTCAGCATCGATTGCGCGTAAGAACGGCTGCCGAAATCCGCGCTCATCGCCTTGGCGAATTCCTCGCCGTGATCCTTCACCAGGGCAATTGCGCGGCGGATGCGGTCTTTCCGCTGCGACATTGGTTCGGGGCGCGAGGCGGTGAAGGCAGCGCGTTGGGTCTCGAGGATTTGCTGCAAGCGGTCAGCTTGGTCGATGGCGGTCACGATTGTCTCCCACATGTTTCCGGCTTTTGGGCCATATGCCCATCCTTGCTACCGGGTTGCAAGATGAAACCGTTTCAACTTGTCGGGGGAGTCGCTCGCAGCGGCGCGACCAGAGGCTTGGTCGTCCCGCGGTGGCACGTATAGCAGCTGACTTGCGGCTTATTGACCCCCGCGATGGCAGGGAGCGTTTCGCGATTCAGCGTCCATGTCATCCGTAACATGCCCCGCGCGATGTCCTTGTTTGGATTGGCGTCCGACGCGAAATCACGCCCCGCCAACGGCACATCTTCGCCGCCGACATGGCAAAAACTGCAACGCACTCCCAGCGCATTTGAAAAGCCGACCATGGTGCCGCGCAGCCGGTCGGCACCAATGTCGGCTGGCAAAACTTTCGCGTTGGTCAACGTGGTCGGCCACACAAACGGACTGGCGGCGGCAGGCGGCGCGGGCTGAGCTGGGGAAGCGGCTTCGGTGGACTGCGCGACCGAAGCTGGTCCTGCAAAAAGCAGCGCGGCGGCCAATGTCAACGCAGCGCTTACTGCAAAATGCCCCTGTCGCATCAGACTTCTCCTGCCGGTCTCGACGAGACTAACATCGCGACCTGCACCCGGCAAGCGAGCAGTTGGCACATCGCAGCCCGACATTGCCCGCCTATATGCGCACGACAACCCTCCCATCCATGCCGAAAGCCTGATGCCTGACAAGGGTGTTGCGGTATAGCGACCATGATTGCCAATACCGCATTGCAGCATTACATCGGGGACACAGCCCCCCCCCTACGTGACCCAAGGACTTTGCCATGACCCAGTTTTCCGCCGCTGACCCGATCGTGATCCTTTCCTACGCCCGCACCCCGATGGGCGCGATGCAGGGCGCGCTGGCCGATGTTTCCGCGACCGACCTTGGCGCGGTGGCGGTCAGGGCCGCGGTTGAGCGCGCTGGCGTAGCGGGCGGCGATATCGACCGCGCCTATATTGGCTGCGTGCTGCCCGCCGGACTTGGCCAGGCCCCTGCGCGTCAGGCGGCGATCAAGGCGGGCCTGCCGCTTTCGGTTCAGGCCACCACCGTCAACAAGGTGTGCGGATCGGGCATGCAGACCGTGATCATGGGCGCAGAAGCGCTCGCCAGCGGCACGATTGACGTGGTGGTGGCTGGCGGGATGGAAAGCATGACCAACGCGCCCTACCTGCTCAAAAAGCACCGCTCGGGCGCGCGGTTGGGGCATGATACGGCCTATGACCACATGTTCCTTGACGGGCTGGAGGACGCCTATGAACCGGGCCGCGCGATGGGCACTTTCGCGCAGGACACCGCCAACGCCTATCAGATGACCCGCGACGAGATGGATGCCTACACCATCGAATCGCTCGCCCGCGCAAACCGGGCGATTGCCAGCGGCGCGTTTGCCGATGAGGTGGTGCCGGTGACGGTTTCTACCCGCGCAGGCGATGTCGTGGTTGATCATGACGAAGCCCCCGGCAAGGGCCGCCCCGACAAGATCCCGCAACTGCGCCCCGCCTTTGCCAAGGACGGAACGATCACGGCGGCCACCTCCAGTTCGATTTCGGATGGTGCCGCCGCATTGGTGCTGACCCGCGCGAGCGTGGCCGCTGACAAGGGCTACACTGCGGTTGCGCGGATCGTCGCCACGGCTGCCCACGCGCAGGCCCCGGCGAATTTCACCACCGCGCCGATCCCGGCGATCCAGAAGGTGCTCGATCGCGCCGGGTGGAGCGTCGATGATGTCGACCTGTTCGAAGTCAACGAAGCCTTCGCCTGCGTCGCGATGTTCGCGATGCGCGATCTTGGCATCCCGCACGACAAGATCAACGTCAACGGCGGCGGCACCGCGCTTGGCCACCCGATTGGTGCCAGCGGTGCGCGGATCATCGTGACGCTGCTTGGCGCATTGAAGGCACAGGGCAAGACGCGCGGCGTCGCGTCCTTGTGCATCGGCGGCGGCGAAGCGACCGCGGTTGCGGTTGAACTGATCTGATATGATGCGCCGGGCGGCCTATTCGTCGCCCGGCAAATCCTCCGCGCCCCACAGCCGCTCGCGCAAAGCCCAGCCCTTGCGCCCGGCGATATCGACCTCGCACCAGCCTGCACGGCAGCGCAGC